>NZ_NSGN01000005.1:0-181156 GCF_002285125.1 Corynebacterium gottingense | reverse complement strand
CGTTATCGGAGTCCTTCGGCTCCTCAACCGGACCGGCCGGCTTGGACTTATCATCGTTCGGATCAGTCGGCTCACCGTTGTTCTTGTCACCGGTGACCTCGTCACCATCATTGGTGCCATCACCATCGGTATCCGGCTTCGTCGGATCCGTCGGAGCACCCGGCTTACCGTCCTCGACCTTCTTGCCGTCCTCATCGAACGGGTTCTTGGAGCCGTCGACCTCGTCACCGTCGTTAATGCCGTCTTCATCGGTGTCGGCCTTGTTCGGATCGGTACCGAGCTTGTCCTCCTCATCGTCGGTCAGACCGTCGTTATCGGAGTCCTTCGGCTCCTCAACCGGACCGGCCGGCTTGGACTTATCATCGTTCGGATCAGTCGGCTCACCGTTGTTCTTGTCACCGGTGACCTCGTCACCATCATTGGTGCCATCACCATCGGTATCCGGCTTCGTCGGATCCGTCGGAGCACCCGGCTTACCGTCCTCGACCTTCTTGCCGTCCTCATCGAACGGGTTCTTGGAGCCGTCGACCTCGTCACCGTCGTTAATGCCGTCACCATCGGTGTCGGCCTTATTCGGATCGGTACCGAGCTCCTTCTCCTTATCGTCGGTCAGACCGTCCTTATCGGAGTCCTTCGGATCCTCAGCCGGAACGGCCGGCTTGGAGTCCTGGTCATTCGGATCAGTCGGAGCAGGCTTGCCGTCCTTGTCCTTGTTGTTGACCTCGTCACCATCATTGGTGCCATCACCATCGGTATCCGGCTTCGTCGGATCCGTCGGCGCACCGTTCTCACCGTCAGCAACCTTGTTGCCGTCCTTATCGAACGGGTTCTTAGAACCGTCTACCTCATCACCATCATCGATGCCGTCATCATCGGTATCAGCCTTATTCGGATCGGTGCCAAGCTCCTTCTCCTTATCATCCGTCAGGCCATCCTTATCGGTGTCCTTATTGTTCGGGTCAGTGGGCTCGTCCTTCTCGGACTCATTCGGAACAGTCTTGCCGTTCTCATCCACCTTGGTGTTGATCTCGTCGCCATCCTTGACATCGTCACCATCGGTATCAGCCTTGGTCGGATCCGTCGGAGCACCGGGCTTACCGTCCTCGACCTTCTTGCCGTCCTTATCGAACGGGTTCTTCGAACCGTTTACCTCGTCACCGTCATTAATGCCGTCATCATCGGTGTCAGCCTTATTCGGATCGGTACCAAGCTCCTCCTCCTTATGGTCAGTCAGGCCATCACCATCAGAGTCCTTAGCGACTACGAAGGAGTCAGAAGCAACATCCTGGGCACCAGACACAAGTACCGCAGAGTAGATGTCGCCAGCCTTAGCATCATCCGGGACGGTGAAAGAGCCACAGTCCTTCAGGTCATTGAGAAGCTCAATGTCACAAGTCTTGCCGGTCGGCTTACCGTTCTTGCGCCACTCGATCTTGTTCGGCAGCACCGGAAGATCACCAGAGAGCTTTACCTTAGCGACATCACCAGGCTTGGCCGGGGTGTCGGTGGTATTGAAGTTAGTGATATCCAAATCAACGCGACGATCCGGAACTGCAGCGAAGTGGATGTTGTAGAAACGAGCACCACGAACCGGACGTGACTTCTGCTCTGCAGGGCTGCCTGATGGCGCCCACGTCGTCGAGTAGTTATTCACTGAGTGGAAAACAGGCTGCTGCCACTGGCCATAGCCAACGATTTTCTCACCATCTTTATTTTCAACCCACATGAACGTGTCGTGGGGGTGGTACTCATCCTTCGGCACGCGGATGGTGTAATCACCGTTCTCATCAGTCTCGGTGTAACGGACCGACTGGACGTACTCCGGGTGCTCCTCGAGCATCTGCTTGGTAGCCAGCGCGCGCTTCTCAGCCGAGAGCTTCTTGACCGCAGCGTTAGCCTGACGGCCTTCCTCCGTGAGCGTCGCGGCATACACCTTGTAGCCAATACCGGAAGGCTCTCCCGTACCAGTCGAACCGGTTAAGAGCTGACGCTCATCGCCGGTCTCTAGCCACACGCGACCAGAGTAGTCGTACCAGTCATCAATTCCACGAACCTGCGAGTCTTCCTTGATCACCTTCAGCCCATCCGGAAGCGGCAAGCCCGGCTCCGGCTTCTTGTTGCCCATCCAGTAGTTGTTCGGGTTCGTAGGCAATTCAGCAAGCCAAACGCCAGTGCCCTGCATGTTACCGTTCGTACCAACAGCACCCGGGAACTCACCCAGCCCGTCGCCGGACCCCTTGCCGTACGCATACGGTGTATAACCCGGAGCTACACGAACGATTTCACGTTCATTTCCAGTCTCTTCATTGTCCGGCGACTCCGACCAAACACGGAACTTCTGAGCCGTCAAAGCCTTGTACTGACGCTCCTTACCGTTTGCATCAGTCCACGTCGGCACCTTAAAAGCGTACATACCCGGGCCGTTCGCACCGAGGACTCCGTCAATAGTGTGGGTTTTTGCGGAGTAAATCGGGGACTCCGCGCCATCTACATCCTTCCACTGGAAGTAGACCTTCGTGCCGTCCGGTGCGCCCTCGAAACCGTCGTACTTCGTCGATAGAATCGCGGAGTTCTTCGGCGTCATCAGGTTGACGCGACCAGAAACAACGTCCTTAGCGACGGTCTGCGCAGCAGATAGCTGCGTACCGGAGGTAATGGTGCCGTCTGCGATTGCGTCGATATTGATGGCGCCATCCGCATCAGGCGCGGGGTCGCCTGCCAGCTGGGCAGAAGCTGCCTGGACGGTGTTCGGCGCTGCGATCGGCTGCGCAAACGGGGCAACCAACGCGAGCGACAGCGCTGCTGCCGCAATAGAGGTCCCGCGACGGCGGGAGATACTGTACTTCTTCATGCTGTGAAATCTTCCTTCCACGAAGATGTTCTGGACAAAGAGAAAGCCCGAAGGAGCGTGGCTGCCAGCACCTGCCTAAGGCGATAGCAGGGACGTCCACGCCGACTTTCACACTTGTCAATCTAGTGACGCTCGCCTGTCACTCGCCGCAACGTTTTCAGCGCATCCCAATCCTGATAAGAAACAAGGAAATTGGGCGTTCGACTGGGCAGGTGTGGCGTCGATAGGCGTTGGCCTGCGAGTTTGTGTGCTAGTGAGACGTGAAGGATGGTCGAGAACGTGAAGTACAGCCGTGAAATTCGATCTATACCTAAGAAGTCACGACGGGAGCGTTGGGCCGGTACTTCTGCATATCGGGACCCGATGCGCTGATGCTGATCGACACCCAAGGAACAGGCAATCTGGGCTGAGCACTCGCAAAACATTTGTCCAGGTTATTTTCTCGGGCAATGGAAGTGATAGCAGTATCGATACAAGAACGTCTTCACGAGCGTACAAGATTGTCGAGCGATTGAGCGTCAATTAATTCTTGCTAAGAGTTTGCGCATGAGCTATTTTGCACCCCCGAAACGGGTGGACGGCTCACAGAAAACTATCGAGGGCGTTCGAGTTACACTGCGCGCGAGGTGTGAGGGAACGCGAAAGCGCCCGCCCCGATCCCCATACGGGGAGCAGAGCGGGCGCGGTGCTTACGCGGTGTTAACCGCGTTCGGAATGGCTACTTAGAGGAACCATCCAGCTTGACGGAGCTACCACCAAGACCACCAGGAGCACAGTTGTCGTAAATGATCGTGCCAGCAATGATGCCAGCAGCAATCACAGCGATACCAGCACCGACAGTGGCCAGGTCGAAGCCTGCCTTACGCAGCTGCTCATTCATCTGCGACAGCGACTGCGCAGTCTGCGGATTGAACATACCCAGATTCTGCTGAATCTGCGCATTCGCACGCTCCAGATCCTTCGAGACGTTCTCGACAAAGTCAGAGACACCCGGGATAGACATCTGCGTTGCCAGACCAACCGGAATCAGCGCCAGCAGCGGCAAACCGAAGCCCACAGCAGAAGCCGCACACTTACCCTTATCAATCGCCGGCGCCTGCGGGGCCGGCGTCGTGGTAGTCGGGTCGGTTACGCCACCCTTCGCCTCAACCGTCGTGGTCACGGTATCGATGACCTTGCCATCCTTATCCTTGATGGTCACCGTGATCTTCTCACCCGGCTTCGCATCATCATTGGCAGTAATGACCAGGTTGCCCTTGCCATCAATCTCAGCCTTGCCCGGCCCCTTGACCTCAACGGTAGTACCAGCCGGCACCTCGCCGCCCTTGTTCGGAACAGTCACGGAACCGCCCGGAACAACAGCGTCAGTCTTACCGTCGGTCTCCCAATCCGGGTTCTCAACCGGCGTCGACGGCTCACCAGAGCCACCCTTCGGCGTGGACGTCTCATCGAACGGGTTCGAGCCCTCGTCAGCCTCTTCCTTGTTGGTAACACCGTCGCCGTCAGCGTCACCGTTCGGATCCAGGATGGACTTGCCATCCTTTCCAACCAGCTCGAACTTCGCATCAGCAGAGTCCTTCGACCCATCCGCGTACTCGAAGTCAACGCCCACATTCGGCTCAGCAACCGGAGTCAGCGCCTCAACAAGCTTTTCCCAACCAGTCTGACCAAGCTGCTCGAACTGATTCGCCAGATCCTCGTTGGACGGAGCCTGCGCAGTCACGGTGCCGTCCTCGTCCGCAGTGAACTCCCAATCAGTCGCGCCGGCCGGAGCATTCACCGTGATCTTGGTGCCGTCCGGAACCGGCTTGTCACCAAACGGCTTCTCAGTCGTTGCGGACTCACCCGGCTTGACCTGGTTCGCGGCATCGCCGTAGGACGGATCCTCGTCGCTTGCCGTGGTGGTCTTGTTGTTGTCGTCTTCGCCCTTGGTGTGGCCGTCAACCGGGACCTCAACGGTGGTCTTGCCACCATCGAGATCCGGATCCTCAATGGTCACCGTGATAGGGCCATCAACATCCTCACCCGGAGTGACCACAACATCACCGGTTTCCGGATCAATCTCGACCGGGATGTCCTTGCCATCCTTATCGGTAGCGGACGGCTTCGTATCCGCATCCGGATTCGTCACCGTCACACCAGTCGACTGCTTCTCATCAGACGCCTGGACCGTCTTCGGGTTTTCCGGGACCTCAACCGTGGTCTTGCCATCAGACTCACCAGCAGGCTTGCCATCACCATTGTCATCCTGGCCCTTGGTGTGGCCCTCAACCGGAACCTCGGCGGTGGCCTTACCGCCATCAAGATCCGGATCCTCAATGGTCACCGTGATCGGACCATCAACCTTTTCGCCCGGGGTCACAGAGATGTTGCCATCCTCATCAACCTCGACCGGGATGTCATTGCCGTCCTCGTCAGAAGCGGTGACCTTCGTCTCTGCATCAGGCTTATTCACCTTCACACCAGTCTGCTGCGACTCATCAGTCGGCTTCACAGTGTTCGGATTATCAACACCATCAACGCTCGTCGCATTGTCGTTGACGCCCTTGTTGTGCCCCTCAACCGGAACCTCGGCGGTCACCGGCTCATCAAGATCCGGATCCTCAACCGTCACCGTAATCGGACCATCAACATCCTCACCCGGCGTGACAACAACATTGCCGTTGTCATCGATAGACGCCGGAATCTCCTTGCCATCCTCATCGGTCGCAGACACCTTCGTGTCCTTACCCGGATTGGTGACCTTCACACCAGTATCCTGCGACTCACCAGTCGGCTTGACCGTCTTCGGATTGTCTGCTCCCTCAACCGAAGTCTTCGCCGGCACAGTCGGGTCGCTCTCCGGCGCGCCATTTTTGTTGTCATCCTTGCCCTGCGAGTGACCTTCGACATCAACATCAGTCACCAGCGGAGCATCCAACGAGGGATCATCAACCGTCACCGTGATCGGACCATCAACATCCTCACCCGGCGTGACAACAACATTGCCATTATCATCCAGCTTCGCCGGGATGGTCGCGCCATCCTCGTCCTTGGCTGCCACCGTGGTCTCATCGGTCTTGTTTTCAACCTTGATACCAGTCGACTGCTCATCAGCAGTCGGCTTCACGGCCTGCTTACCAGACTCGTCAAGCTTGACCGCATCATCAGCAGGCGTCTCTGGATCTGTAGTGTCCTCCGGCTTGCTCTTCGGATCGTTCGGGTCGGTGCCCGCATCAATCTCATCCTTATCGGATGCACCATCGCCATCGGTGTCTGCAATGTTCGGATCCGTCGACTCACCGTTGTTCTTCGAGCCGTCAAGCTCTTCCTTATCGGTCAGCCCATCACCGTCAGTATCAGCCTTCGTCGGGTCAGTACCCTTCTCAGCTTCTTCCTTATCTGTCAGGCCATCACCGTCAGTATCAGCGGTAGCGTCCTTGACCACCAGGGGGAAAGTGCGGGTCCCAGTCGAGTCACCATCGGTGACCTTCACCGTGACATTAAAGACCGCATTGCCGTCCTTCGTCACAATGTCAGCGGCATCCGTGTCATACGCCGGAGTACCAGTAATCTCACCAGTTGCCGGATCGATCTCAATGCCAGCAGGGGCATTCTCCAACGCGTACGTCGGGTCCGTCAGCTCTTCACCATCAGCAGTCTTCGCGGAAACCTGGATCGGCTCAATAGCCTCATCAGACCACGCCTCCTGGCCCTTGATCTTGTCAACAACCAGATCACCAGCAGCCGGAGTCGGCTCACCAGCCGGCACCTGCACCACAATTGTGTCGTTGATTTCCTTACCATCAACCGTCGCGGTGATCGGCAACTCAAAAGTCTGCGCCGGCGCATCCGCAGCAGGCTTCGGCACCGAAATCGTTGCCTTACCATTCTCATCGAAGGAAACCTCAGTACCCTGCGGTGCATTCGCCGTATCCGCCTTGAACTCAGAACCAGCCGGCAGCACGTCAACCGGCTCACCGTTCTTCGTCAGCGTCGGCGAAACGGTAGCCTTACCGTCTGTATCCACCGTCTGCAGCTTCGGATAATCCACACCGTAGGAATCCGCCACCGTCGGCGCAGTCACCGTCGTCTCAACAGGATCAGACGGCTCCTTGCCAGACTCAGTCGCCACAGCCTTGATCTTGTCGCCTTCATTAAGCGGAAGATTCGACTTCGGGACCGCAGCGGTAAACGTGCCCGGATTATCCTTATCCTCCGACGCAACAACCACCGCGCCCGACGGCAACGTCACTGCAACGTCACTGCCCGACGGAGCCTTCACCGTCACGGTACGATCACTCGTCGTCACCGGATCAACAGTCGGCGCCTCAGACTTATCAAGCACCTGATCCGTCACCGTGAAGTTCGATCCCTTGGTCGTCTCACCATTCGGCGAAATCGCAACCAGCGTGTAATTCTCGCCAGCCTCCAAACCATCAAGGTTCGGAATGTTTAACGCACCATTCTCATACGCACGGCGATCACCCATCGAGTTATGGCCAACAGCATCAGCCTGATCAAACGAGACCTTACCGTTGTCATCCTCCGTCAACTTCGACGTCGGCAACACCCACACCGTCATCGGCGCAACACCATTGTTCGAAACACCAATCAAACGATCAGTCTTCGGATCCGTGTACTCGGTACGCAGCGCACGAACATCAATATCCGAATCATTGATATTAACCTTATCCTGCGCAACAGTCGGCGCAGCCGGCGCATACGAACCCGGCAACGTCGGATCAGTCTTATCAGTCAACACCTCCTGACCATCCGGCACACCATCACCATCAGAATCAGCCTGCGAGATGTCTGTACCAATCTCACGCTCATACTGATCCGTCAACCCATCACCATCAGTATCAACAACATTGACGTAGTCGGACGCCACTGAATGATTCAGCAGTTTTGGACGCTCACCATTATCGACTGGACCGACATTTACCCTCGTATCCTGGTGGTCAACTTCCAGCCAAGAAAGTGCCTCGAGGTACTCACCCTCCGGCTGATTCGTCAACTTCAAGAAGTCAGGGCTGAGCTTGTACTCGATCGTCCAGCTTCGGTTCTGCCCGAGCGTGCCCCAGAAAATGTCATTGACGTTGCCGCGAACTTCATCAAACCGCTTATTATTGAAGTTCTCTCCGTCGTTCAAGAACGATAGTTCAGGGTTTGACGCCGAGGTGGCGAGCCCCGTGGACTTATCAAAACCCATTGTCCAAGCGGTACGTCCATTGGACTTATTCCCGTTCACATCAGAGTTGTAAACGGTGACTGATTCAACGTACGGCGCAATCTTCGGATCGAGCTTTTCATTAATCAGATAGGTGCCACCATATTCCGCCTGCAACAGATTCTGCGTAAACTTTGCGGTCGAAGTCGACTTCAGAACGTTGTTTTCCTGATCATAGTTAAGGTACTTTGCAACCCCCTGAGGAATGTTATCAGGCGACTGCTCCCCCGAAATCTCAGTATTTGCGCCGGACTGTTTAGCAGCCTCTTCGGGGCTCAGCATGAGCGTGTTCTGGACCGAATTTCGCACAATTCTGCCATCCCCGCGGACCCAGTAGTAGTCAGCGGCGAAGCCGTCCGAGGGCGGATTAAGGTCCGAAAGCTGCTGTCCATCGTTCAGGAAGATTTGAACGTACGAGGCATACGCCTTACCTGGTGCACCTGGGAAGTTTGGATTGGAATCCGCGAAAGACAGGGCCCACTCGGAGCCCTTCGGATCACGCTTCTTAAAGGTACCCTGCGGGTCACCCTTGGTACCTACGAGTTCAATGCGAGCGATCTGCGAATAGAGCTCCTCGTCACGGAAGCGAATATATTGCGCACTCGCATCCGGATCAGAAGCCGTCGCCTCGCCCTTGAACGCCGCAGAGTTGATCCAGTGGGGGACTTTGTACACGAACGCCGTGCCAGTTGCTTGACCATCGGTATATTCCGGAATGAGACCGACGTAACGTACGTTGTCAGCTTCACCCTCATCGTATATGCGACCAGTGTCTGCAGGCAGGTAGTTGCCCGCAGAGTCAGTGATCTGCCCCGGAGCTGCCTGCGCCACATTTGCAGCATTCGGCGCCGCAATCGGCTGCGCAAACGGCGCGACCAGCGCGAGCGACAGCGCCGCTGCCGCAATCGAAGTCCCGCGACGACGGGACACATTGTGCTTCTTCATGCTGTGAAAACTTCCTTCCACGAAGACGTTCTGGACAAAAGAGGAAAGCCCGAATGAGCGCAAGACACACCCACATCAACAAACAGCAGGCAGATCCACGCCGACTTTCACACTTGTCAATCTAGTAAAGAATGCAGATTTCACAGTCAGGTTTTTAACAGGCTGAGCCACTACCTGAGTTCGACTCAGTTGAACGTCCAACTGTCATATCCCAGACCACCCCCACCCATATGCTGCACTTTTAATATGGACGTTCACTTTTACGGTGTCCCAATACCTAAAAATTCGGGAAGATGCCGCCAGCACTACACCGAGTGCCACTCAGCTATTCCCTTAGTAATATCTTTGAAAACTTTCGAGACAGGTGGACAGGAAGTTGCAGTCTCAATCTATATTTGCGGCCAACGCACACCCCATGCGCGCCGGTTACAGGCATTCCAGCCGAAGTCGAAAGTCGGAAATCCCACAGCGCGAAACAGATCCGTACGGCGCGCGCTTTCCCTGTTCGAACATCCAGGTTCGGCACCACACTCAGGGTAAGTTCTTCGTAAGAATTGGCAACTTACTTGTGAAAGTACCCACGAACGGGGGATTGTGGCGCCAGGCGACCTACTCGCCCTCGGGGGCCAGGAACGTGATGGCTTCCGCAGCGCGGGCGCGGGCCTGCTCCACCGTGTCGGCGGTGCACAGCGCCATCGCCGTGTTCCCGTGTACTTGCACGCTGGCCTCGTCTACCGCCATCGCGCGGGCGATCTGCGCGGTGGAGGGGTTCACGCCGTGGAGGAAGGCGGCGGCGCCGGGGGAGGTTAAGGTGGCGTCGATAGGCAATCCTGCGGTGGCGCGCGCGTGCAGATCGAACTGGTTGACGCGCTGGGTCACGCGCGTGAGCAGGCCATCCGCGTCGGGGCGTGGGGTGGCCTGGGAGAAGTAGACCTCGTCGCCGTCGACAAACAGCTCGATCGAGTACACACCGCGGCCCGCGATCGCGCCGCTGATGCGCGCCGCGATCGAGCGGGCGTTATCGGCCGCGGCCTGCGACAGCGCTGCCGGCTGCCAGGTTTCCACGAGCTTGCCGTCCTCGTGGCGGGTGCCAATCGGCTCGCAGAACCAGGTGGCCAACTCCCCCGTCGCCGGGTCGATGGAACGGGCGGTGAGAATTGTGACCTCGTAATCAAAGTCGATGTACTGCTCCACCGCCACCGGCTCGGATGCGCCCTCGGGGCCGCAGGCCGTCTGCGCCTTTGCAAACGCCTCGCTCAGCTCGGAAGCCTCGCGCACCACGGACTGGCCTTCGCCGGCGGTGGAGCGCCCCGGCTTGACCACCAGCGGGTAGCCCACTTGCTCCGCGCACGCCTCGAGGTCTTCCACGGTGTCGACGAACTTGTACGCCATCGTCGGCAAGCCAAGCTCCTCGGCCGCGGTGCGACGCACGCCCTCGCGATTGCGGGTCATGCGGCAGGCCTCCACCGTAGGGAAAAGCTCGCAGCCCGAGGTATCCACCAGCTCGCGCAGCTTGGTCAGGTCCGTGCCCTCGCCCGCGACGGTGATGTCCGGGGTCATGTTGCCCGGCGCGCCCTGCGCAAACGTGCCCAGCTGCACCTCGTAGCCCAGGTGGCGAAAGGAGGTTGCCAGCTCCTCTTCCACCGCAGACGTGCCGAGAATGAGCACTTTCGAGCGCTTCGCCATATTCATAGGCGCCTACTTTATGACGCGGCGATTGCCTGGGCAAACAGGCGCGCTGGGGAAAGCTGCGGCGATTATCGCTCCATGACGTCGTTACGCACGATCGTCTGGTCGCGGCCCGGGCCGACGCCGATGTAGCTCATCGGCGCGCCGGACAGCTCCTCAAGGCGCAGCACGTAGTCCTTCGCCTTCTGCGGCAGCTCGTCAAATGTGGTGCAACCGGTGATGTCCTCGTCCCAAGCGGGCATCGTTTCAAAGATCGGCTCCGCGTGGTGGAACTGGGATTGGGTCAGCGGCATCTCGTCGAAACGCTCGCCGTCCACGTCGTAGGCCACGCAGATCGGGATCTCGCCGATGCCGGTGAGCACGTCCAGCTTGGTCAGGAAGAAGTCCGTGAAGCCGTTGACGCGGGCAGCATAGCGGGCCACCACCGAGTCGTACCAGCCGCAGCGACGCTTGCGGCCGGTGTTCACGCCGACCTCACCGCCGACTTCCTGCAGGTAGTCGCCCCACTTGTCAAACAGCTCCGTGGGGAACGGGCCCGCACCCACGCGGGTGGTGTACGCCTTCACAATGCCCAGCGACGCCGTGATCTTGGTCGGGCCAATGCCCGCACCCACACATGCGCCGCCCGCGGTGGGGTTGGACGAGGTCACGAACGGGTAGGTGCCGTGGTCCACATCCAGCATGGTGGCCTGGCCGCCCTCCATGAGCACGTGCTTGCCCTCGTCCAGTGCCTTGTTCAGGGTGTACTCGGCGTCAATCACCATCGGCTTAAGGCGCTCGGCGTAGGACATGAAGTACTCGAAGATTTCGTCCGCCTCGATGGCCTTGCGGTTGTACATCTTCACCAGCATCTGGTTCTTCACGTCCAACGCGGACTCGATCTTCTGGCGCAGGATCGACTCGTCAAAGATGTCCTGCACGCGCAATCCCACGCGCGCCACCTTGTCGGCATAGGTGGGGCCGATGCCGCGGCCGGTGGTGCCGATCGCGCGCTTGCCCAAGAAGCGCTCCTGCACGCGGTCCAGAGTCTGGTGGTACGGCGCGACCATGTGGGCGTTGCCGGAGATGCGGAGGCGCGAGGCGTTGGCTCCGCGAGCCTCCAGCCCGTCGATCTCCTCAAACAGCGCCTGGAGGTTGACCACCACGCCGTTGCCCAGGATCGGGGTGGCGTTCTCGCTCAGCACGCCGGCCGGCAGCAGCTTCAACTCGTACTTCTCGCCGCCGACGACGACGGTGTGCCCGGCGTTGTTGCCGCCGTTCGGCTTGACCACGTAGTCAACCTTGCCGCCGAGGATGTCGGTGGCCTTCCCCTTGCCCTCGTCGCCCCACTGGGCGCCCACAATGACGATGGCGGACATTTTCACTCCTTATATAGGCAGTAATCCGCGCTTATTGTAGCGTGACCCCTATGCGGCTGATCCATTGCGCGTGCGCAAACACCACTTCAATCCCCGGTGCCGAGCACCACCAGCTCCCCGAGGTGCCGACGCGCAAGGACCTGCGCTTCCTCGACGCCGCGGCCAAGGAGGTCCTGCCGGAAGACCCCACTCCGTCGCTCGCGGAGATCCAGGCCTCCCCCAACGTCGCGCACCTTGGCCAGCCGGCGCCTGCGCCGCAGCAGCCCGACGAGCGCTTGCGCATCGTCGTCTCCGGCACCGACAAGGCGCTCGCCGCCGTCCTCACCCGGATGATGCGTGGCGACTACCTATGGGCGGAGATCGCTTACCTCCCCGTCGACCCCTCCTCGCCCGCAGCGGTGGCGTGGGGATTGAGCGGGCTCGACCGCGACTCCCTCATTTCCCTTGCCACCTCTGGGCCCGTCGTGCCGTCGCCGTGCGTGCGCACCGACACCGGCGAAGTGGTCGCGGGGGCAGCCGCGATCTACCACGACGACGGCGCAAGCGAGTACGTCGGCGAGATCGTCGTCGACTCGGAGCGGCTCCTCTACCGCAGCGGCTCCGAGCCCTCCGCGCGCTTCCACGGGCAGTTCGGCGCACGCCTGGTACCTACCCCCGGCACCCCGGGAATTGCGTCCTCCGCCCTGACGACTCCGCTGGTGCCCACCGGGCCTGTCTCCAGGCGCTCACCGGCGCAACTAGAGCGGTTGCACCGCCTCCCCCTCCTCCGCGGACTCACCCGCAACGCGGGCGTTGCGCCCGGTCAGACGGATTCCTCGCGCGTCCTCACCGGCCGCGCGCTGCAGTCCGGTGGCGACGCCATCACCGTCGAGCTCGACGGGGTGGTACGCCCCCGAACGGTGGAGCGGGTGACCTTTTATCGGCACCTCCGCGACATCCAGAGCGTCAAAATGGGGGCAAATTCTGGGATGTGACACATCTCACATAGACGATTTCTTTACGCCCATACTGAGGTGGCCGTTATCACTTCGAGACGTTTACCCAGCGCGCACACAGCACCTCAAGTCATCCAAACGTCACGTTCTTGCAGGTCACCGTTAGTGGCGCGGGGATTGTACCGACGGTCCGCAAATCCGTCATTCGTTCATATGTTCCACTTGCCCCGAACGGGCCGACCTGAGACGGCCGTTCAAGCGAGAATCTCAAATCCGCTCTACATTCGTTCTTGTTCGCAACGCAGCGAAGCGCGAGCCAAGTGCTCGCAGGCTTCGTCGCTAAGCGAGACAGTCCGCACAATGGGCTGAGTTAGATAGACCCCTGAACGAACTCGAATCACGAAGGAGCTTTTCAGCACCATGGCTAACACCAACCGCATCGAAGATCTGGCAAACGCCACCGCATACGACGTTGACGGCGACAAGATCGGCGGCGTCAAGGACGTCTACGTCAACGACACCTCCGGCCAGCCGGACTTCGTGTCCGTGAACCACGGCCTGTTCGGCGCCGGTACCTCCATCGTTCCGCTGCGCGGCCACACCCTGCGTGACGGCGAGCTGCACCTCGCATTCCCGAAGGGCCGCATCGAGGACGCTCCGGATCTGGACGAGAACGGCCACCTCACCACCGAGGACCAGGATGCGTTCTACCGCCACTACGGCCTGACCGACACCAAGGACGTCACCACCTACGACACCGGCCGCCACGCTGCTGCTGGCACCGGCGCCGCTGCTGGTGCTGCAGGCGTCGCAGGTGCCGGCGCTGCCGCTGGTGAGCGCGAGGTGACCACCGACGAGACCGCTCGCGCAAACGCTGCTGCCGGCACCCGCGAGAACGTCGCTGACACCGACAAGGACGCGATCATCCGCTCCGAGGAGCAGCTGAACGTGCAGAAGGACCGCGTTGAGTCCGGCCAGGTTCGCCTGCGCAAGTACGTCGTGAACGAGACCGAGACCGTCGAGGTCCCGGTTGAGCGCGAAGAGGTTCGCGTTGTCCGCGAGCCGATCACCGACGCTGACCGCGCCAACTACGACGGCAAGATCGGCGAGCAGGAAGCTTCCGTCACCCTGCACGAGGAGCGCGTCAACGTCTCCAAGGAGTCCGTCCCGGTGGAGAAGGTTGCCCTGGAGAAGGACACCGTTCAGGACACCGAGCGCGTCTCCGAGGAGCTGCGCAAGGAGCGCTTCGACACCGATGGTGTCGAGGGCGTCGTCGACGGCAAGGACACCAAGAAGTAAGCCCCTCCGCCGGTAGGTAACCGGCACACCCTTTCACGAGAGCCCGGTGGGTACCACTCCCCACCGGGCTCTCGCACGTCTTCGGGTGGGCGCTATTCGTCGTAAAGCTCGGGCGGGTACTTCGGCGAAGACGACGTCGGCGCGAGCACCGATGCCGCGGACTCGTGGGACATGCCGCTGACTTCGAGCAGATCGACGATGAGCGAGCGCGTCTGCGCCAGGATGGCGTACGCCGAGAGCACCGCATCCTCCGGCACTGCGTCCATCGACGCGCGCTGGCCCGCCACGCGCAGCTCGTTGACGATGCGGGGGATGGCAATCGCCTGCGCGCGGCGCGAATCAACCCCGTACACCTCGGAGAACTCCAGGCAGACGTGCGACAGCGTATCGATAAGCTCCACCTGCTGCTCCGTCACCGCATCCCCGTCCTCGCACAGCACGTGCGCGCGGCGCGCCAGCACGCGGGTCGTGCGGACCGCGTTATCCACCGGCGGGATGACCAGCGAGAGCGAATTGATGTAACGGCGCACGCTCCACAGGAACGGGGAAATGCGGATCGACTCCTTGCCGGACTTCACCGCCGACGCCATCTGGTCAATATCCGTCTGCGAGCTACGGATGGCCTCGAAGGCTTCGTCGATGATCTCGGGATCGCGCTCGCGCAGCCCGTTCGCAACGTCGTTAAGCACCGAGCACAAAATGCCCATCACCTTCGAGATCTCCGACCTCGCGCTCTGCATCGGCGCCTGCGGAAGCAGCGCGAGCGTCACCATCGAGACCACGACGCCGACGATCGCGTCGAGCGTCCTATCAATGCCGGTGACCTCCGCGCCCGGCGGCATGATCGTGGCAATGAGGACCGAACCGATCGCCACCTGGTTAATCGCCAGCTGCGACTTGGTAAAAAACGACGCGATCGCGAGCGATCCGGAGACGATCAGCGCGATCTGCCAACCGCCCTCGCCCAGCCGGTAGAAAAGAAGGTCCCCCACCAGCACACCAATCGTGCCGCCGATAGCCAGGTCCCACGCCTTGGAGAGGCGCTCGCCGCCCGTCATGCCGATCATGATGATCACGGAGATCGGGGCGAAGAACGGGCGCTGGTGGCCGAGCAGATCCTTGGCAATCCAGTACGCGAGGCCCGACGCGATGCCGATCTGCAGGATGGGCAGCAAGCGCTTCCGCACGCGCAGCAGGCGCGACTGCACCGACTGGTCGACCTGTTTCAGCCGTTCTTTCGTAGTCAGCCGGTGCTTCGCGCTCCCGGCGTCCTTCTGTTCCTCCATGGTGCCTACATTAGCCACCGGGCGGGCGCGCGCACGAGAAAACGCCGCCCCACCGCGACGAATCAGCGGGGGACGGCGCTACTGGCCTGCGAAAGCCTTACTTGGACACGGTGTGGCCCACGGAGCGCAGGTCCTGGCAAGACTCGATGACGCGCTGGGTCATCGCAGCCTCTGCCTTCTTCATGTAGGAGCGCGGGTCGTAGACCTTCTTGTTACCCACCTCGCCGTCGATCTTCAGGACGCCGTCGTAGTTCTCAAACATGTGCGACGCGACCGGGCGGGTGAACGCGTACTGGGTGTCGGTGTCAACGTTCATCTTCACAACGCCGTAGCCCAGCGCCTGCTCGATCTTCTCCTTCTCGGAGCCGGAGCCACCGTGGAAGACGAAGTCGAACGGCTTGGAGCCAGCGTCCTGGCCCAGCCTCTTCGCGGCAACCTTCTGGCCCTCGTCCAGGACCTCGGGGCGCAGCTCGACGTTGCCCGGCTTGTACACGCCGTGGACGTTGCCAAAGGTAGCGGCCAGCAGGTAGCGGCCCTTCTCGCCGGTGCCCAGGGCATCGATGGTCTTCTCAAAGTCCTCCGGGGAGGTGTAGAGGTTTGCGCCGTGCTTTGCCTGCACGCCGTCCTCCTCGCCGCCGACGACGCCGATCTCCACCTCGAGGATGATGTTGGCGTTGTGTGCCTTCTCCAGCAGCTCCTGCGCGATCTCCAGGTTCTCATCGATCGGGATGGCGGAGCCGTCCCACATGTGGGACTGGAACAGCGGCAGCTCGCCGCGGTCGACGCGCTCCTGCGAGATGGCAATCAGCGGACGGACGTACTCGTCCAGCACTTCCTTCTGGCAGTGGTCAGTGTGCAGCGCGATGTTCACGTCGTAGTGCTTCGCAATCTCGTGTGCGAATGCTGCCAGCGCCTGCGCACCCGCGACCTTGTTCTTCACGCCCAGACCGGAGCCGAACTCAGCACCGCCGGTGGAGAACTGGATGATGCCGTCGGACTCAGCCTCGGCAAAACCCTTGATGGCTGCGTTGATGGTCTCGGAGGAGGTGCAGTTAATGGCCGGGAATGCGTACCCGCCCTTCTTGGCACCGTCCAGCATCTGGTTGTAGATCTCGGGGGTTGCGATTGGCATGGGGAATGTCCTCCCTTGTTGCTCTTGGTAGTACGTAGCCCAGTATGCACCTTTTACAGTCCGGTTGCACGAGAAATTCTCGCGGCCGCCTCGAGCAGCATCCATCCCGACAGTTGCACGGAGAGATCGCGCTCGTCGATACGCACTAAGCCCACGGCCTCGCTTATCGACGCCGGCCCAAACCCATAGTTATGCGGCAGCAGCGCATCCTCCGTCCACTCCGCGGCAAACACGGGCAGGCCATCGACTTCCAGCCGGTGCTGCCACAGCGATTCCGCCGAAGCGCGGACCAGCCGCGCGGCGATCTTCCTCGTCGCAATGTTCTCCCGGCTGTCCCGCGGCAGGCGCACCGCCACCTCCGCCAGGTAGCGGGCGAGGATCCCCTTGAACAGGCCGCCGTCGCCGTCGCCCGACTCGTACTTCGGGCTGATGATCACGCCCTGCGGGGTGGCCAGGTGCAGGGCGATGGCCTGCACGATCGCGCGGATGTGCGTGATGTAGAACACGGAGGCGTCGGCACGCTCCGAGTTGGCAAAGGAGTCGATCGGTTCGTCGTGGTCCAGCCCCGCATCGTCGCGAAGCGCAAGGGCGACCTCAAGGCTGGCGCCGAGCACCGTGCCCTGGTTGTAGGTGTAGATTTTCTCCACGACCTCGGGGCCGTGCATGCGCATACGGATCCCGTCCTCAAGCAGGCCGTTCTCGCGCACCAAGTTGTCAAAGATCCAGTCCAGGATCTCCCGCGACTTGTCCAGCCGGCCGGTGCGCGCGAACAGGATCGCTGCCGGGCCGTTGGACGGCACGTTGTAGAAGGTTTCGGCGCGGCGCCACGGCAGGACACCCGTGACGGGGTCGATGCCCTCGAGCAGGTCGAACTCGAGATTGTCCAGCGCCTTCGACCGGTGAATGCCGTCGAGCTGGAGCGCGCGATTCCAGGCGAGGGCCAGCCACGCCTTGTCGTCGTAGTACTTGTTGGCGGTGAGCCGCCACACCGAGCGCACGCCCATCGCGCGCAGCGTGTCCTGCAGGCGGTGGCGGCGCTCCAGCGACGGCTGGCGCAGCGCCGCATCAACCTGGCAGTCGATGTAGTGTGCCTGCCACCAGAAGTGCCAGTGCCAGTACAGGCGGTCCTTCACTCCCGGCGGCCAGGTCACGACGGCGAGGTTGGTGCCGGGCATGCCCCACAGCTTCTGCGAGTGGCGCCTGTGAATGGCCTGCTCCGCCAGGTCGGCCCGATGCGGCCACACTGACCCGGATTCTGACACCTACTGCTCCCATCACACGCGACTAGCTCGTACTCCCTATATATTGCCAGAGCACCCAGAAGCGTTTCAGAAGAATCGGAGAATACCTACCACGCCTGGCTCAGGTCCGCGTGCTGCCGCACCCACGCGTGCATCGCGATCCCCGCGGCCACGCCCGCGTTGATGGAGCGCGTCGAGCCAAACTGCGCAATCGAGCAGGTCATGCTGGCCGCGTGCGCCGTCTCCTCCGTAATGCCGGGGCCTTCCTGCCCGAAGACGAGGACGCAGCGCTCGGGCAGCTCCGCCGTCTCCAGCGGGACGCATCCGGGGGTGTTGTCGATGGCCACGACCGGGATGTCCTCCGCGCGCGCCCACGCGGCAAAGTCCTCCACCGTCGCATGGTGGTGGATGTGCTGGTAGCGGTCCGTCACCATCGCGCCGCGGCGGTTCCAGCGCTTGCGGCCAATGATGTGCACCTCCTTAGCCAGGAAGGCGTTCGCGGTGCGCACCACGGTGCCGATGTTCATGTCGTTTTCGAAGTTCTCGATCGCCACGTGGAACGGGTGCCGCTTGCGGTCGAGGTCCGCGACGATCGCCTCCATGGACCAGTAGCGGTAGGCGTCGACCACGTTGCGGCGGTCACCATTGGCCAGGAACTCTGGGTCCAGGCGGGCGTCGTCAGGCACGGGCCCCTCCCACGGCCCGACGCCGTGGCGGCCCTCACTCCACTCGGTGGGCCCCTTCGCGGGCCCCCTCGCGGGCTCCGTGTCCGCGGGCTCAGGCAAGGCCGAGGTCCTCGAGGCCGAGGAGGAAGCGGTACTCAAGGCCGGCTTCCTTGAGCACGGCGTCCGCGCCCGTCGCGCGGTCCACCACGGTGGCGACAGCGACGACCTCGGCGCCCTCCTCGCGGCAGGCCTGCACCGCGGTGAGCGGGGAATTGCCAGTGGTGGTCGTGTCCTCGACCACAAGCACCTTCTTGCCCACGATGCTCGGGCCCTCAATGCGGCGCTGCATACCGTGCTTCTTCGCCTCCTTGCGCACCACGAAGGCGTCGATGTCGCGCCCGTCCGCGTGCATGATGGCGGTGGCGACCGGGTCCGCGCCCAGGGTGAGGCCACCGACGGCGTCGAACTCCAGGTCCTTGGTCAGCTCGCGCAGCTGCGCGCCGATGAGGCGGGACGCCTCGTGGTGCAGGGTCGCGCGGCGCAGGTCCACGTAGTAGTCGGCCTCCTTGCCGGAGGACAGCGTCACCTTACCGTGGACGACGGCCAGTTCCTTGACCAGTTCTGCCAGCCTTGCTTTATCACTCATCAGTGTTCCTTTCCATGTGCTGTTCAGGGTCTGTGCCAGGGCGCGAGTCGTCGAAGATGGACGGCGGCCGCTGCTCGCGACGCACCCGAGTGAGGTCCGCCGGCGCGTCACCGTCGGCAGGGTGGCCGTCCGCGATGGGCGCAACCTCGTCGCCGCCCAGGTCGCTGTAGTCGATGTCGCCGCGGCGCGCCCCGGTGATGCGGGTGGGCATCTCCAGCGGCTCGTCCGGCCGCTGCACGGTCTCCGCGCTTGGCGAAGCCTCCTCCACCAGCGCCGGTGCGGGAGCCGGCATGTCGCGGGTGGGGTAGCCGAAGCTGAGGGGTTCTGCGGATTCGGGTGGGAGGGTGCGGGCGGCGTCGGCAAGCAGCGCGAGCGGAGCGAGCGTCTCGTCCCACTCGTCGGCCGCGGAGGCGCGATCCATCTCCGCGAGCACCCAATCCGACTCGAACCAGGCGGCGGTGACGCTCTGCGGCAGCTTGGACAGCGCCGTGCGCACGCGGACGTCCATGAATCGCTCGACCGGGCCCGCGTGGGTGCCCAGCACCGTAAAGCCCTCGGCGTGCGTCACTTCCACCAGGTCAGCGGAGGAATCCGCGTGGAAGCCTTCGCGGCGCATGTCCACTACGACGTCGCTGACGCGGCCGGTGTCCATCGCGATAACGGTCACGCCGCCCAGGTCCATGACGTGCACGGTGTGGCCGTAGATCGCGCCAGAGGCGATGTCCTTGGGCACCGCGCCTGCCGACGCCGCACCACGCTGCCACTCCCCCGCCAGCTCTTCGGAATGCTTGGCAAAGTCGAAGCCGTGCCCCTCGGCCCACGCGCGGCGCTCGCGCCTCGACGCCCCGGGGAACTGCAGGCCAGACTTCCGGTGCGCCCGGCGCGCGGGCTGCGGTGCGGGTTCTGGTTCAGGCGCTGGTTCTGGTTCTGGTTCGGGCTCGGGCTCGGGCTCGGGCTCCGATTCCGGTGCGGGTTCTGGCTCTGGCGCCGGCTTGGGCTCCGGCGCGGGCTCGGGTTCCTCGCGCGATTCTTCCTCGTGGAGCGGAACCCAGCGCTCCGAGGCGGGCTCGGCCGGCTCCGCTGGCTCGGCCGGTTCAGCGGGTTCCGCCGGTTCGGGGCGCTCGTGCGCGGGAGCGGGGGCGGGTGCTGCGGCGCTTCCGCGATCGCTGGAATCGCGGGAGTCGGCGAACATGAGGTAGCCGCCGGCTGCGAGCGCGATCAACGCGAGAACAAAAAGTAAAGGTGCCATCGCGTCACGATATTACTGCGTCGGCCCAACATCCGGGCGGTTGAGGGGACGGCGCGGCCTACAGGTCCGTGGCCACCGGATTGGTCTTGTTAGCGCTCCACTGCGACCAGCCGCCGACGTAGTGGGTGACCACCGGCAGACCCACGTGCTCCATCACGGCGAGCAGGAGGGCCGAGTGGTTGCCGGAACCGGAGTAGGCGATGACCTGCGCAGGGTCCGTGTTCTGGGTCAGGCCCACCTGCGCGAAACGATCGCGGATCTGGTCCTCCGGCAGCAGCGTCTGCGACTCCTTGTCAAAGAGTTCGTAGACGGGCAGATTGATGGCACCCGGGATGTGGCCGGCGCGGAGGTCCAGGATCTCCCTGCGGCCGTCGAAGCGGTCGGCCCCGCGGGCGTCGATAAGCATGCCCTCGAAATCGCGGACTTCCTGCATGGAGGCGGTGGGGAGGTTGCCCGGCTGGACTGCCTTACTGCGCTTGACCACGGGGCTGCCCGGGCCGGCGAGCGAGTCGAAGCCGTTGCGGTCCCAGGCAGCGAACCCACCGTCGACGATATGGACGTCCTCGACGCCCATCCAGCGCAGGATCCACCAGGCGCGGGCTGCGTAGAGGCCAATGCCCTGGTCGTAGATGAAGACGGGGCGGCCGTCCTCGATGCCCCAGCTGTGGATCGCGTGCTCCGCCACTTCCGGCTTGGGCAGTGGGTTGCGGCCGACGCGGCTGCCCGGCATGCCTGCGAGCTGCGCAGCCGGATCGCAGAACTGCGAGGTCGGGATATGCTCGGAGAAGTACTTCGACAGCGCCTTCCCCTCCTGCGGTTCCCACAAAGACGCCAAGATGGTGTACTTCCTGCCGGTCTGGATTCGTCGCCGAAGGTCGTCGGCGGAGACAAATACGCTCATGGGCGCCAGTGTAGCGCCGGGACGCGAGGCACACAGCGCGTAAGCGCGTTAGGCCATGTAGCCCGGCGCTTGTTGGATCGCACCCTCCGCCTCGAGCCCGTCGAGCCACTCGCGGATCCCCTCGCGCGGGCAGTCCGGGCCGATGCTCGCGGCGAGCATGCCGCCGGGGCCAAGCTCGACGCGGCACCCAAACGCGAGCAGCGTCTCCGCAATCTCGTGCGGCTGCTGGGTCTCGGGCAGGATGCGCATTGTCGACGCCCCACCCCTGACCACCACGGTATCCACATGCCAGTTGCCGCCAACGCGCACGCACTCGACGATGTCGCCGACCGCCAGGGACGTATCCACAAACGGCACACTCGCCACAACGAAGTGGTTCCCGCCCAAACTGTGCGCGGCCAACTGCTCGTTTTCCACACCCGGCATGGCAACGCGGGCGAGGATCTTCGTTGGATACTGCATATCTCGGAGCCTACCGCCCGCGTCAAATGCGTGAGTGCGTTTTGGGACGAGCGGGTGCCGGGGGCACCTCGTTACCCCTGGCACATATTCAGCCGTACAATGGTTCGCGTCACATCCATTCCCCGATCTTGAGGAGGCAGACCCTCATGACAACCGCTACTTCCATGCGCGCCGCCGTGGTCAAGGAATTTGGCTCCAAGTTGCACGTAGAAGACATCGACCTACCCACTCCGGGCCCCTTCCAGGCGCTGGTGAAGCTGCACGCCTCTGGCATCTGTCACACCGACCTGCACGCAGCGGAAGGCGACTGGCCGGTGAAAGCCGCGCCGCCGTTCGTCCCCGGACACGAAGGCGTCGGCGAAGTCGTCGAACTCGGCCCCGGCGAGCATCCCGTCCAGGTCGGCGACATGGTCGGCAACGCCTGGCTGTGGTCGTCCTGTGGCGAGTGCGAATTCTGCCGCACCGGGCGCGAAACCTACTGCGCCAAAGCCGAATACGGCGGCTACACCGTCGACGGCTCCTTCGGCCAGTACATGCTGGTAGACACCCGCTACGCACCACGCATCCCCGAAGGCGCAGACCCGGTCGAAGTCGCGCCAATCCTGTGCGCGGGTGTGACCGTCTACAAGGCGCTCAAGGTCACTGAGACCAAGCCCGGCCAGTTCGTGGTGATCTCCGGCATCGGCGGACTCGGCCACGTTGCAGTGCAGTACGCCGCCGCGATGGGCATGCGCGTGATCGCTGTCGACATTGCCGACGACAAGCTGGAGCTGGCAAAGGAGCTGGGCGCAGAGTTTGCGGTCAACGCGAAGGAGCAAGACCCCGCCGAAGCGGTGCAGGCATACACCGAAGGTGGCGCGCACGGGATCGTGGTCACCGCCGTCCACCCGGACGCGTTCGGCCAGGCCATCGGTATGTGCCGCTCCGACGGCACCATCGTCTTCAACGGCCTGCCGCCGGGAGATTTCCCCGCCCCCATCTTCGACATCGTGCTGCGCGGCATCACCATCCACGGCTCCCTCGTGGGCACCCGCCAGGACATGGCGGAGGCGCTGGACTTCTACGCGCGCGGCAAGGTGGCGCCGCATGTGACCGCCTGCGAGCTTGACGACGTCAACGATGTCTTCGAGCGCATGCGCCAGGGCAAGATCGACGGGCGCATGGCGATTAAGTACTAGGTGCGCCGCTGGCTAAGGCCCTTCGGGGCTTCAGCCGGAACTAAGCGTCACCCAAAATAGACTCGAGCCCGTGACTGATTATCTTGCTCCAACGAAAAAGGTCCGGGTCGCCGACCTTGCGCAGAAGAAGGCGTCCGGTGAGAAGTAGGCGATGCTCACCGCCTACGACTACTCCACCGCCCGCGCGTTCGTCGACGCAGGCGCCGACCTCGCCGTCTTCGAAATGGTTCCCGCGGCGCTCGCCGCGAACATCACGCGCGAGTGTCCGATCCCCACCGTCGGCATCGGGGCCGGCCCGGACACGGATGCGCAGGTTCTGGTCTGGCACGACATGGCTGATCTGCCCGCAGGCGATCACCGGGCGCGCTTCGTCCGCCGCTTCGGCACGATCGGCGCCGACCTCACGGCTGCTGCCGCCAACTACAAGCGCGCGGTACACACCGGCGAGTTCCCCGCCGAGGAGCACACCTTTTCGTAGCCGTTAGCTAATCTGGATCGGCGCGTTGTCGAGCAGGCGCGTCGAGCCGACCTTAGCGGCCACCAGCAGGCGGGCCTCGCCGGTAAAGCCGGCCGGGAGCTCGGCGAGGTCTGGTCTGGTGGCGACGAGGTAATCGAGGTGGAGGTCGGGCGTGGCGTCGAGAAGCGAGCGAGCGGCATCGACGCTGCCGGTAGCGATTGCCCTGGGGATGGTGAGGGCGACCTCACGCTCGGCGGCACTGAGGTAGCGGTTGCGCGACGACAGGGCGAGACCATCGGCGTCGCGCACAATCGGGCACCCGTGGACGCGGACCGGGAGATGCAGGTCCTCCACCATCTGGCGGATCAGCGCGAGCTGCTGGTAATCCTTCTCACCGAAGAACGCGTCGCGAGCTCCTGTGAGCGCGAACAGCTTCGCCACCACCGTGAGCACGCCCGCGAAATGTGTCGGGCGGGTCGCGCCCTCCAGCACCTGACCCAACGGGCCCGGCTGGATCGTCGTGCGCGGGCCGTGCGGGTACATCGTCTCCGGTCTCGGCGCGAACACAGCCTCGACGCCCTCCGCTTCCAGCTTCTCTACGTCCTCGGCGAGCGTACGCGGGTAGGCGTCCAGGTCCTCGCCCGGCGCGAACTGCAGCGGGTTGACGAAGATGCTCACCACCACCGGGTTGCCCAGAGACTTTGCCTGCTTGACCAGAGCGAGGTGGCCCTCATGCAGCGCCCCCATCGTCGGCACCAGGGAAACAGGGCCGTGGCCGATGGCGTCGGTGAGGGACTCAGGGGTGTGGACCAGATGTGTCATGTAGATGATTATGGAACGTGCCAAGCAATTACGGGGATTTCTGCAGGTGCAAGGTGACGCCCGTCTCGCGCATCATCTCAAATGTGTCTGTTGTATCCACACCCATAGCCAAACAGGCATCCGGAATAAGAATCCTTTTCCGTGAGTGCGGTTGTGAGCGCTCATGGGTTACGACCGTATGTTGATGCTCACGAGCGTAAGCAACGAGAAGATAATCGGCGTGATTTCCTACAAAAGCGTTGATGGCTTCCTCCCGGTACGCTCCTGAAACAGCCCACTGAGAAAGCGGCTGGAAGTGCTTCGTCGTTGGCTGATCAATCGCCCTGAACAAACCAGGATTTGCACGCGTCCACTCAGCGAGCCCATCATTGCCCTGTAGGAGTTCATCCCGGACGGCTTCGATACTGCACACCAAATCTTGCCGATACGCGCCTTCGAGCCAATCCCAGAATCCCGGCGCGAGGTCGAAAGCGTAATACCGGTTCTTCGCCTCAATGAGGATGTTGGCGTCGATCAGGAACATCAGGCAACCCCCAATTCTTCCGCAAGATTCTCAAACGTTGCATGTTTTTTCGCACCAAGCAACTGGTACGCGTCCCGGTACGCAGTGGAGCCTTCCAAAGCGCTCGCGATCACCGCTCGAGAGAAACTGCGACTGAGGCGCAGTGGCTGGGTGTAGTAATAGTTGCCGCCGCCATCGCTGCGTCGCGCATCAAAAAAAGACATGACACGCCGCTTCTCTACTTCATACGCCTTGGTGTATTCATTCCAAGGAAGCACCTTGGCATCATAAAGACGTTTAAGGATCACCAGCGTACTGACGCGATAGGTCCTAGCAAGGCGTTCCAACTCCTCTACGTTCACGACGCCCTGAAATTCCTCAATCAAAGCATGCATCGGCACAAGCACCTCTGCAGCGACTTGGTTGCACCAGAGCTCAGCCTTAGGACCATCCTTAGCTGTCATGGCGGCTTCCGAGAGTGCGCTGCCACCTAACCAAATGTGTGCCAGCTCGTGAATCAGCGTAAAGATTTGGGCTGCTTTGGTGTCCGCTCCGTTGACAAAGATCAGTGGGGCGAGGGAGTCCGCTAAAGCAAATCCTCGGAACTCACTAGGATCCAGTCTCCGGTGCGGATCGGAACCAACGACACCACTTACCATGACCAAGACGCCGACTCCCTCGATCCGGTCAATCAACTGACGCAAAGCCTGTTCCCAATTGGGGAAGGTGGCGCGTGCATCAAGACCAAAATCTAACGCGTTCCGAATCTGGCTCGCGACTTTTTCAACTGGCGAATTCAACGTGGCAGCACCAACAAAGGAGACTTCGTCGAAATCGTTCATCAAGGCATGTTCGCGATACCAGTCTTGACGCTGCTGACACTGGTAGATCGTGTCAAGGAGATCTGCCGAGGGTTGCTGAACCCCAAAGTTGCCCAACGTCCTCATATCCGGGATTGGAATCGCCTCTACCGGCGGTTCCGGAAGAAAAAGCAAACCCAAAGGCGTATGCGTAGCGTTTGCAAACTTCTTTAATTGTTTGAGTGTGGGGCGTTCTTCTTGAGAGAGCCATAAGTCAAGCTTCGGAGCACGACGAACAGTAGTGTCCTCATCCCAACCACTCCGCCGAACAGCCCAACGAAGAACCTCTGGGGCAACATCCACCCTCACTACCATTCCACTCACCTCCACCGACTTTGTGGATCGACTACGTAGGCATCATCATACGTTTCTTTGACGCCCGCACAGGGGCCGCAGGCTCCTAAATGGAGCTAGCTCCATTTGGCCGACCAGCCAAACCGCGACCTGCGGTTTTGCACTGGCGCAGCATGCAAATGGAGCTAGCTCCTTATAGACGACTGCGGGACTACGGCCCGGAGGCCTGCTCGGCCCCGCCGCCTACGCCGCTTACGCAGCGTCCACGGTGAGGTGCTCCCCACCCTCTGCGACGTCCACGTTGACGGTGTCGCCGTCGCGGACGTAGCCGGCGAGCAGTGCCTTCGCCAGGCGGTCGCCGATGGCCTGCTGGATCAGGCGGCGCAGCGGGCGGGCACCGTAGGCCGGGTCGTAGCCGCGCTCGGCGAGCCATGCCTTCGCGGCGTCGGAGACGTTGAGCGTGAGGCGCCTGGAAGCGAGACGCTCCGCCAGCGAGCCGAGCTGGATGTCCACGATGCCGACGAGCTGCTCGGACGACAGAGCGTCGAAGACGACAACGTCGTCGAGACGGTTGATGAACTCGGGCTTGAAGTGGTGCTTCACCGCGTCCATGATCTGATCGTGGCTGCCGCCCGCGCCCAGGTTGGAGGTGAGGATGACCACCGTGTTGCGGAAGTCCACCGTGCGCCCCTGGCCGTCGGTGAGGCGGCCCTCGTCGAGGACCTGCAGGAGGATGTCAAAGACGTCCTGGTGGGCCTTCTCCACCTCGTCGAAAAGCACGAGCGAGTACGGGCGGCGACGAACAGCCTCGGTGAGCTGGCCGCCAGCGTCGTAGCCGACATACCCCGGAGGGGCGCCGACCAGGCGGGAGACGGAGTGCTTCTCGCCGTACTCGGACATGTCGATGCGGACCATCGCGGAATCGTCGTCGAAGAGGAACTCAGCCAGCGCCTTCGCCAACTCGGTCTTGCCCACGCCGGTGGGGCCGAGGAAGAGGAAGGAACCGATCGGGCGGTTCGGGTCAGCCACGCCTGCGCGCGAGCGGCGCACAGCGTCGGACACCGCGTTGACCGCATCCTTCTGGCCGACCACGCGCCCAGCCAGCAGCTCCTCCATGTGCAGGAGCTTCTCGGTCTCGCCCTGCATCATCTTGCCCGCCGGGATGCCGGTCCAGGAGGACACGACCTCCGCGATCACGTCCGGGGTGACCTCCTCGGTGAGCATCGTCTTCTGGGTCTCGCTGGCGCTCGCCTCCGCGTCCGCGAGCTGCTTCTCCAGCTCGGGGATGCGGCCGTAGCGCAGCTCGGAGACCTTGGCGTAGTCGCCGTCGCGCTCCGCGATCTCGGACTCGTTGCGCAGCCGCTCCAGCTCCTCCTTCGCAGACTGGACCGAATCGATCTCCGCCTTCTCGTTGGACCAGCGAGTTTTCAGCTCGTTCAGCTTTTCACGCTGGTCAGCGAGCTCCTGGCGCAGGTCTGCCAGGCGCTGCTGCGAGGCTGCGTCCGACTCCTTCTGCAGCGCGATCTCCTCGATCTCCAGGCGGCGGACCACGCGCTCGAGCTCATCGATCTCCTGCGGCGAGGAGTCGATCTCCATGCGCAGGCGCGAACCGGCCTCATCCACCAGGTCGATCGCCTTGTCCGGCAGGAAACGGTTGGTGATGTAGCGGTTGGACAGCTCGGCGGCCGAGACCAGCGCGGAGTCCTGGATGCGCACGCCGTGGTGCACCTCGTAGCGCTCCTTCAGGCCGCGCAGGATGCCAATCGTGTCCTCCACGGTCGGCTCGCCCACGTACACCTGCTGGAAGCGGCGCTCCAAAGCAGCGTCCTTCTCAATGTGCTGGCGGTACTCGTTCAGCGTGGTCGCGCCGACGAGGCGCAGCTCGCCACGGGCCAGCATCGGCTTAATCATGTTGCCCGCGTCCATGGCACCCTCGCCGCTCGCGCCGGCGCCAACAATGGTGTGCAGCTCGTCGATAAAGGTGATGATCTCGCCGTCTGCCGACGTGATCTCGTCCAGCACGGCCTTCAGGCGCTCCTCGAACTCGCCGCGGTACTTCGCGCCCGCGACCATAGACCCCAGGTCCAGGGAGATCAGCGTCTTGCCCTTCAGCGACTCCGGGACGTCGCCCGCGACGATACGGCGGGCCAGGCCCTCCACGATCGCGGTCTTGCCCACGCCGGGTTCGCCAATCAGGACCGGGTTATTCTTCGTGCGGCGGCTCAGTACCTGGACCACGCGGCGGATCTCCGAATCGCGGCCGATCACCGGGTCAATCTTGCCCTCGCGGGCGCGTGCGGTCAGGTCGGAGGAGTACTTCTCCAGCGCTTGGAACTGGTCCTCCGGCGCCTCGGTGGTGACCTTCTTGTTGCCACGCACGGACTGGAAGGCTGCCTTAATCGCATCGTAGGTAGCGCCGCGCTTGGTCAGCAGCTCCGCGGCCTCATCGGTACCGCGGGCGATGCCGGCGAGGAGTACCTCGGTGGACACGTATTCGTCGCCAAGCTTCCCGGCGAGCTCTTGCGACGCATTAAGCGCGTTGAGCGCATCGCGGTTGAAGTTGGGGTTGGCCATGTTCTGGCCCTCCGCCTTGGGGTAACCGGCGACCAGCTCGCCCGCCTCGCGCGCCACCGTCGCGGGGTCAACGCCCGTCGCTTTGAGGACGGGGGCGGCGATGCCGTCCTCCTGCGTGAGGATTGCCTGCAACAGGTGCGCCGGGCGAATATCCGGGTTCCCTGCCGCGGAGGCCTTCTGCAGCGCCTGCTGGATGGCCTCCTGCGTCTTGGTTGTGGGGGTAAAGGATGCCATGGTCAACATCGTCCTTTCCGTGTGCGTCTATTTTGTAGCGTTTATCTCCCGTTTTACTCGGGTCACTCTCTATAACGCACCGGAAGTTGAGTCTGTTCCACTCAACCCTGTTTTGTTGTTTACTCCCGCTTTGCCGGCACCCACTTCGAAGCAAAGGACAGGATCACCACGCCCACGGCCACCGCGAAGGCGATCCAGCCTAAGCCCGTGACAAAGCCGGCGATCACCGCGATGGGCGCGAGGATGGTCATGCCGATCTCAAACGGGGCGAAGCCGACGTACGCCACGCCGTACTCGTTGAGCGTGCCGGACTTCAGCTTCGGGTCGACCATCTTGAGCAGTGCGATACCGGTGGCCACTGCCGCGGTCGCCCAACCCCAGCCGAACAGGCCACGCTCGAGCCAGTTGGTGCCAAAGAACAGCGGGCCCGCCCACAGCATCCACACCACACAGAACACGGTGCCCAGGACGAACAGGAGCAGGAGCGCCTGCCAGTACCCGGCGAGCGCCGCGGGCACGATCGACGCGATACCGAAGGCAATCATGTAGTCGGTGGCTGCGCCGGAGATGGAGCTAATGGTGTCGCGGTCCAGGTAGTTCGGCCGCCCGACAGCCTTCAGCAGGCCGCGGCCAATCAGGCCCACCACGCACGCCATCGCGAACAGGGGGATGGACACGTTTTCCCACTGCGACTTCACCAGCTGGTTCAGCATGTACGCGATGAGCACGGTAAACACCACGAACCCACCGTGCAGCGCCAGCGGCTCGATGGAGGACGGGTTGGTAGTCGCCTTGCCGATGGAGGGGCGCTCAGATTCGTCGTCAATATAGCCAGTGCGCAGCTCGCGGGGCAGGTCGCCGCTCAGCTCAGCCGCCTTGCCCTTGCGGATGCCCCAGTTTGCCACGATCACGCCGCCAACGATGGCCACCAGTGTGCCCACGGTCGCGGACGTAAAGCCGATGGACGAGGCGTTTTCCACCCCGACCCCCTCCAGCGCGGAACCGACCGCCGCCGCGGTGCCGAACCCGCCGACGAAGCCGACCGGCAGCATCATGCCGAACCAGGGCTCCGTGCCAAACAGCGGCGCAAACAGGTACAGGCCCAGCAGGATGAACAGACCCCACTGCCCCATGAACATCGAGGTCGTATACGCCCACATGTTGCGCGCACCCGCGGCCACGGAGCCGCCGAGCTCCATCGAGTACGCCATTGACGCGAACACCACGGCGATCAAAAGTGTCGTGTATGTGCCCACGCTGTCAGACCAGTTGATCACCCCGAGCACTTCCTGCCCGAGGACAAGACCGATCAGCCCCGCCGTGATCGGCGCAGGCAGCAGCAACGCCTGTAATACTTTCAGCCGGTTGCGGAGTACGTTGCCAATGATCAGAAGCACCGAGATCCAGCCAATATCAGTCAGCATTGTGTACGGCGTAAATTCCATTGCTGCCACCTACCTTTCCCATTGTTTTAGATGTCACATTACCCTGTAACGCATGAGCTCTTTCCGCACCGCCTCCCGCGAAGCAGCCCAAGTTTTGCTTAACGACGAATCGCTGTCCCGGTCCACACTCTGGACCTACTTCGTTGCTGAATTCCCTGAGGCAACCGGTCTTCTCCCGGCCGGCGTGACGGAAGCAACGCACTCCATGGTGTCCGTGCCGGGGAAGGCACTGCTGCGCGTCGCCGACACCGCGCCGGACGACGAGTCGGTGGACCCCACCGCGCTCAACCCAGCCGTCGAGGCGGGTCTGCGGGATTGGGCCTTGCACATGCGCAGGACCGGCTTTCCCTCCGCCGAGTACCCGCGCGCGGCAAAGCTGTACCAGGACCTGATCGCTTCCATGCTCGGCCACGAGCTCGACGAGCGAGTCGCCCGGACGCTGGAGGAGTTCGGTGAGGTCATGCGCAGCGCGGCCGAGCAGGCTGACCAAAAGGGCATTCCGGCGGCCTCCGCCGCCCAGGTCACCTCGGTCATCGAGGCCTCGTCCTTCGAGGGCGCCCCCGCCGCAGCGCGCACCCGCATCGTGCGCCTGGAAACCAGCACGCCCATTCCGTACGAGCCCGGGCAAGTGGTGCCGGTGCTGCAGACGAACCGCCAGGGCGTGTGGCACGACCTGGCGCCAGCGTTGCCGTACAACGAGCTGGGCCAGCTGGAGTTCCACGTCCGCGAGGAGTTGGACGTGGAAGTGGGCGACTACGTCACGCTGGGCGCAGCTTACGGGACTGCTCCGCTGCGTGGCGTCGATAAGCGTCCTGACCACGGGCTCCTCATTGTCGCCGACGGCACGGGTCTGGCGGCGGCGAAGGCGATGGTGTTCGACCTGATGGAGCGCGACGAGCGCCCCGAGGTTGAGCTGATGATCGGCGTGGAGCACGAGGACGAGTTCTATGACCTGCACACGTTTGCTTCGCTGACCTCGAGCTCCGAGGTGCACGATTGGCTCACCATCACCTGTGTTGCGGAGCAGGTGATAGACCCGGAGGACCCGGAGTCGCCCGCGATTGTGGAGGGGCTGCGCCGCGTGTGGATCGGCGTCGAACGGCTCGCATCGGCGACGGGCACTTGGTGGGGCCGCGACGTCGTGGTCTGCGGCAGCGTCGCCCGTTGCACGCTGATCACGGACGCCATGAAGGAAGCTGGCGCGCCAGCACCGACCGTGGTTGCCATGGACGAGGAAGCCGATTGGTTTAACGAGCACTAGCCGAGCCTCTCGTATTCCTCAATCCACAGGTCCTCGTACTCCCTCATCGTCATCGCGTTGTCGTCGCGGTACGGCCGCTGGTACGAGGGCGAGATAAACCGCGTGCCGTCCGGGAAGACGAAGTGCACGTCGTCGGCGTCTTTGATAATCCGCGTGTGCCCCTCCGTCACCAGCGAATGACACGCAGAGCACAGCGGCAACAGGTTTTCCATCGTCGTTTCGCCGCCCAGCGCCCAGTCCTCCACGTGGTGAATCTCGATGAACCTGGTATGGGTGCACCCCGGCACCGCGCATTCGCTACCCCACATTGTCATGAGCGCGTTGAGCTGGGCGTCGCTGGCAAGCCGCGCCGACTTCGACGTGTTGATGATCAGCCCCTGGTCATTCACCTCGTTCACCCGCACGATGGCGTTCGACACGGCGTGGGCAATGCTTATCGACGCCTCTCCCACCCCATTCGGCATATAGGCCCGCCCATCCGTCGTCGTCACGATATTCACGTGCGCTCCCGGCGCGCGCAGTGGGTTCTTCGGCTTGCTGCGCACCACATTCACCATGCCCATAAACGCCGCGAGCATGGCTTTCCCCACCGGCAGGCCGAAGCCGGATTGGTTGGTCATCTCCTTCAGGGCCTCGTCGACGCCGTCCTGTTCCACCACCTCCGCGAGGTCGACGTCGTAGTAGGACAGTTCGCCGATCTTGAGGGCCGCGGCGACCTTCGCGCCTTCCAGCGGGCTGAGGTCCGCCCACAACCCGAATCTGCCGTTCTTCCGCTCCGCAATGCGGACATACGAGGAGGGTTTGCTCTCTCCCTCCTCGCCCTCACGCTGGCGCCACGCGAGCTCGGCTTCAAGCTCGTGGTAGCCGAGCTTGATGGCCAACTCGACGAGCTCGGCCTCATCATTGTGCTTGAGATACGGCAGGAGTAGCCGCACTTTGGAGTAGTTCACGTCTCCCTCGTTGAACGCCTCCGCGAGGAGCGAGTAGCACATGAGATCACGCGCGATGGAGACGTATTCGTGCGCGGTGGATTTTGAAATACCTAGCCGCCGAATGAGCCACTGAGCCGTCGTTGTTGCGCCGAGGCGACGCGCGAGTCGCAGCTTGTCAAAGATGCCGATGTCGCGCAGTAGCGCCGCCTTCTGCCGAGTCATTCGCCCGAAGGTCGATGCAATCCGGTCTGCTAATTGCGTGATTGCGCAGGAGCCAGTAGGTGGATCCTGTTCGACAGCACCATCATCAGCGATAGCATTTTCGATATTTTCAGGACTGGGATGCTTTGGTGATTCGGTCATGATGCGTGGCTCCGTTCATGGGTTGTCGGGGTGTTGGCAATGAAGATAGCACCCCCACCGAACATCGACCTGACCTGCCCTTTCATCAAGTTAAGTACGTTAACAACGTTGACGTTCGCTAGCGCGTTGAGTCGCGGTAACCAACGACTGAAGGAAGTCCGCATTGCGGACTTTTCTCAGCATTCTACGTTCGAACAACATCGATTTCGCGCACACCCATTCCAACGTGACTGAACGGAGTCCGCATTGCGGACTTTTCTCAGACGGCGGGCTCTACGACATTCGCGTCGATGCCTCAATATCCACCACCGGAAGCGCGCGGCGGGTTGCGCCAACGGCATCGAGATCAATGTCCGCGACGAGAATTTCCGGTCCGTATCCCGTCTCCTCAACCACGACGCCATCCGGCGCGACGACCACCGAGTGCCCGATCCCGGTCGGCCCCGACTCCTGCCCAGCCTCTCGCTCGAAGTCGGGACGGGCCTGTCCCGCTGCTGCAAGGAATACGCCCGAATCAAGTGCGCGCGCACGGGTGAGCAAGCGCCACTGCTCGAGCTTGCCGCCCCCATCCGCCCAGCTCGTTGGTACGACGATCACCTCGGCGCCGCGGCGGGCCAGCTCGCGGAACTGCTCCGGGAAACGAATATCAAAGCAGATAGCTACCCCTACGCGTACGCCATCGCACTCGAAAGTCACGAGCCGCTCCCCCGCTTTGACGGTGTCAGATTCGCGATAGTCGAACGCGTCGTAGGTATGAATCTTGTCGTAACCCAGGTGCACGCCTGCACCCGTAATGAGCGCCGTGTTGTAAACCCGATTGATCGTCTTCCCGTTCACCTCGCGGGAATCCGCGGGCCGAAACATCCCCGCCACAATGGTTACCCCAGCGTCCGCCGCGAGCTGCCGGAGTGCGGTGGCGAACTCACCATCCAGCCCCTCAGCCTGCACATCCAAGCGCCCCTGCCCGAAGGCCTGGCTCGTCGCTTCCGGCAACACAATCAGGCTCGCCCCCTGCTCCGCCGCGTTTCGAATGAGCGGCGACACCTTGGCCAGGTTTTCGCGCACGTCAGGGCCGGTGGTGGTTTGAATGCAAGCAAGTTTCATGCACCCAATGCTAAACATTTTCAAATTTGTTTGCCGCACCCATTGATTCGTTGGTTACGGTTGTATAGGGTTACACCATGAACTTTTTACACCTTACGCAATCCACAGCTTCCACCGCCCGCGCTCACACCCCGCCGGACCTCACTCATTATGACCCACACCTTTCCCCCTCATCCACCGCAACCGCATTATCCTCAGTCTGTTCGCACCACACGTTAGCCATGCAGCACACCACCGGCGGGATCCACACACACCTCGACCAGGTTGCCCGCTTCGCCGACCGCGTCTGCAACCTCGACAGCACCATCGCAGGGAGGCTCGATGCGCACCGATAGCGCCGTCTACCAGCCCACACTCTTCCCCGACGAGTTGCGCCGGGCGGCGGATGAGGTGCGGGAGGAGCTGTGTGGCGTCGAGAGGCAACTGCTCAATGCGCGCCAGGCCAGCGAAGCTTTGGTTCGATCCGGCTTCGAAGGCCCTGCGGCGAACGCATCGAATGCGACCCTCAACGCGTACGCGGCCGAGCTGGAAACGCAACGGGCGGACCTCGAGCGGGTTCGTGCAATTCTGCAGGTTGCCGCGTTGGCACACGCCTGCTTGGACGCGGTGGCGGAGGTGGCGATTCGGGCGGGGCACCACCAACTCATCCAGTGGCTCAACCGCCGATCCCAGGCGCTCGACCGCGAAACCGCGGATGCGCTGCGCACGAACGTGCCGCTCCATACTATTGACGGACTTTTTGCCCACCCCGACGACTCACTCGAGCAGGTCCACGCGCGGCACGCCGCGACCGTCCCCGCCGCGACACTGCAGACCGTCGAAGCCAGCGGCGGCACCATCTTGGAAGCCGGTCCGGCGAGCACCACCGTGATGATTGGTAACACCGTCGCACCCGAGCGGGTGATCACCATGGTCGCCGGCACGCACACCGGCAAGCCGGAGGACTTGGGCGGCGAGCTCGACAAGGCACAACGCATCGCCGCGCGCACCGGCGCGTCCGTCGTCGTCTGGCAGGGCTACGGCCCGCCCGCCAACATCCCCGACGCGGGCGCGCAGATCAACGCCGTGCGCGGCGCGGACAACCTCGCGCAGTTCCAAGCCGCCCTCGAATCTCGCTTCCCCAGCGCCCAAAAGACGATCGTCGCGCATAGCTACGGCACGCTCGTCCCCACACTTGCCGCCGCCGAGCATGGATTGCTTGTCGACGACCTGTGGCTCCTCGGCAGCGCCGGGGTCGCTGGCAACAGCGTGGACGATTTGGCACTCGCGGGGCCGGACTCCACCGTGTTCGTCGTGGACTCGCCGGACGACATCATCCTCACCTTGCGGTCGGGGCCGGATGCTGCGCTGGGGGCCTCGCCGTCGTCGCCAAGCTATGGCGCCACCCCTATCGAGGGCGTGACCGGGAGCCATACGGACTATTTCACAGATCCGGCGTTCCTGTCCGCCCTAGCACAAGAAGGCGGACAATATGGGCGTTTTTAGGTATCATGTTTTGCGTTTAGTGATTCATCACCCAATAGGAGGGAATCCATGGCACAAAATTTTGCAGAAAACGTCGTAGCTAGGCTCGAAGAACTCGGCATCAAGCGCATCTACGGGCTGGTCGGCGACTCGCTGAATCCACTATCGGATGCAGTGCGCCAGAGCGACATCGAATGGGTTCACGTCCGCAACGAGGAGGCCGCCGCATTCGCCGCTGGCGCTGACTCGCTCGCAGCCGATGAGCTCGCCGTGTGCGGCGCATCCTGCGGTCCAGGCAACACCCACTTCGTGCAGGGCCTGTACGAGTCGCACCGCAACGGCTCCAAGGTCCTGGCAATCGCTTCCCACATCCCGACCATGGAGATCGGCTCCTCCTTCTTCCAGGAGACCCACCCCGAGCTGCTCTTCCAGGAGTGCTCCTCCTACTGCGAGGTCGTCCACAACCCGGACCAGGGCATGCGCGTGTTCCACAACGCTGTACAGAACACCCTGGCCGGCAACGGCGTGTCCGTGATGGTCGTGCCCGGCGACGTCTTCGCCGCCGACGTCACCGACGGCCCGCACACCGCGGACTCCGTCTACGCCACCGGCGCGAAGAAGCGCGTGTTCCCGGATCCGCACGAGGCCGCTCGCCTCGTCGAGGCCATCAACAACGCCGAGAAGGTCACCATCTTCGCCGGCTGGGGCGCTCGTGACGCCCGCGATGAAGTCTTCGCCCTGGCGGAGAAGATCAAGGCGCCGATCGGCCACTCCTTCCGCGGCAAGATGTACTTCGAGCACGACAACCCGTACGACGTCGGCATGTCCGGTCTGCTCGGTTACGGCGCGTGCCTGGACGCCATGGACGAGTCCGACCTGTTCATCATGGTCGGCACCGACTTCCCGTACTCCGACTGGCTGCCGGACGAGAACGTCGCGCAGATTGACATCGACGGCAGCCACATCGGCCGCCGCACCAAGGTCGACTACCCGGTCGTCGGTGACGTGAAGAGCGTCATTGAAAACATTCTCCCGCACATCGAGGAGAACAAGGACCGCAAGTTCCTGGACAAGATGCTCAAGCGCCACTACCAGCTGCTCGAGCACGTGGTGAACAACTACACCAAGAAGGCAGCCGAGTCCACGAAGCCGATCCACCCGGAGCTGGCGGCCTCCGTGCTGGACGAGCTGGCTGACGACGACGCCTACTTCACCGTCGACACCGGCATGTGCAACGTCTGGTCCTCGCGCTACCTCACCCCGAATGGCAAGCGCGACGAGGCCGCGTCCTTCCTCCACGGCACCATGGCCAACGCACTGCCGATGGCCATCGGCGTGCAGGCAGCCTTCCCGGACCGCCAGGTCATCTCCTGGTCCGGCGACGGCGGCCTGGGCATGCTCATGGGCGAGCTGCTCACCATCAAGCTGCACCAGCTGCCGGTGAAGGTCATGTGCTTCAACAACTCCTCCCTCGGCATGGTCAAGCTCGAGATGATGGTTCAGGGCATGCCGTACTTCGGCACCGACCACGAGGAAGCCAACTACGCCGAGATTGCCAAGGGCGTTGGCATCAAGTCCTTCCGTGTGGAGGACCCGGACGACCTCAAGCCGGTGATCAAGGAGGCCCTGGAGTACGACGGCCCGGCCCTCGTTGACATTGTCACGGACCCGAACGCGCTCTCCCTGCCGCCGGGGATCACCTGGGACATGATGAAGGGCTTCACCAAGTCCGGCGCCCGCACCGCCTTCCTCGAGGGCGGCGTCGGCCGACTGTTTGACCTGGCCAAGTCCAACCTGCGCCACATCGGCGGCGCAGCGGCCATCGAGTTCGGCGGCTAGTCCGGCGCTTCCAGCTTCGAGTTTCAGCAGCACATAACGCGCCCGCGCTCATCGTGTTCTACGCGCGCGGAAGCACTGCTCTCGAGCGACTCGCGCGAACGCAAAACACCCCGCCCTCTCCTTTCACTGGAGGTGGCGGGGTTTTCTCAATCCTGGGGAACGTGTCGACGATGGCTAGGGGCAGAACGCGCCTTTAGAACGTGGGCATCCCGTTGGCGTTCACCCAGCCCCAGGCCGCGATACCGATGCCGCCCAAGGCCATCAGCAGGCCGGTAATAATCGCCGCAATGTTGGACGGACTAGGGGAATCACTCACGGGCGCAGCATCCGGAGCCGCCGTGGCGGTGGCGGTGGAGGTCACCGTTACCGCGGTTTCGCCTAGCACGGGTACAGGTTGGTTTGGCCGAGTCTTCACCGGGGTAGGCACCACAGGCGCGGGTGCCGAAGTTGACGTAGGAGCCGCGGACGAAGGGGTAGGCGACGGAGAGGGGGTCGCCGTTGCGGTGATCGCAGGCTTCAGCTTCTCGTCGACGGCCTTCTTCAGCTTCTCGTTCGTCTCGGTGGGAAGTTGTTCGACGACCTCGCGCAGCTCTTCCTTCGTCAGATCCAGCACCGGTACGTTGAGGTCCTGGCTGTACTGCACCTCGTTCTGTTCGTTGTACAGGCTGAAGCGAATGGGGAGGACTTCACTCTTGTAGCCGGTGAGGTTGGGCACTGGGACGTCGATAAGCAATGTGCCCCCGGAAGGATCGTTGACACCGGGGACGGTGTACTTCTCGGTGTAGGTGTCTCCGTTGTAGGTGTATTCGAGCAGGTAGGTGTGCTCGTCGACGCCGTGGTTGCTCACTTCGGCGTGGATGACGTTGTCCGGATTCGCGGTGACGATGCCGTTCGGCCGCTCCTCGGTGTCCACCAGTCGGAAGCCACCCTTGCCGTTGTTCTTGGCTGCGGCGATGACAACGAGATCACGCGTGGTTACGTCCTCGTTCTTCGACACCTCTGGGACCTCAATATGGCCGATCGCGCGTCCAACCTTGCCGCCGGTGAAGGTGAGATTGTCCCAGTCGGCACCGATCTCGTAGGTGCCCGTGAAGCACGGGTCCTTCGCGCTGAGGGAAGCGCATTTGGCCTCGAGCTGAGCAGGGTTGCGCGATGGGCCTTTCGTGAAACCGAAGTGCTCAAACTGGTACAGGTAATTCATTGTGGACTTGTACCCGGGCACGTAGTTGTACCCCTCCGCCCGATTCGGCTGGTTTATCGCGCCGGAGTGACTAAGGCCGAGGTTGTGCCCGAACTCGTGAAGAATGGTGTTGCGCACCTGCTCGTCGCGGTTCATCTGCGCGTACCAGGCAACGTAGAACGAACCTCCCGGCATTGACCCCAATCCGGAAGCGTTATTTCCGGGTGCCATTTGGTCGCCGATCACACCGAGGTGGAAGACTGCGTCCCTGTTTTTCAGGAGCCTGGTGCTGTAGCCATCCAGAACCTCGCGTCTGCTCTTGCCGTTAAACGGGTGCTTCTCAAACTTGATGGGACCGCCTTTGAGCTGCTCCGGTTCAGCAGAGACAAAATTCGAGTACCAGTTGCCTGCGTCGATGTGCAGCTTCACGCCGTTCTCATCAAATTCTTTGACCAATTCGTCCAAAATCTGTTTTGACGGCCTGTAGGCGTTCTTGTTCACCTCGGCGCATTCGACCCAGTTCATCGTTTTGTCAATGTTTTTGGCAAACCTGCCGGTCACGTTGCACGCGTTCTCGTTGAACTCCGGTTCCATCCAGTTGAGCTGGAGGAACACGTCCTTCTGATCGGGGCGCGCACCCCACTTCGCCAGGTCGAGCCTTTGCCCGCCTTCCGGTGTGAACGAGCCCCGCTCCCACTCGTCGGGAATGCCGTCTTCATCGACGTCTTGCGTACGCAGCTGCGGAGTGAGCTCGACGCTTATCGACGCCGTCACGGTCTCCCCCGACTTCCAGCCACGCCACCAACCCGCTCCCTGCGAGGAAGCACCACCATCTGGAGCCTGCGCTCCCTTCGGGCCATCCTGCCCCCAACTGGCGTTCGGAATGGCTTTACCGGGTTCCCCAGCGAACCCAGACGTCTGGAAGTCGCCACCGAATTCCACATGCATGTCGTAGCCCGGAGTGACAGAACGGGCGATAATCTTTCCGTCTTCGACCTCACCCAAGAACTGCGTTGGATCGTCCATGGATGCGCGGACAAAGTGGCGAAGATCAAGTTGCAGGTTCTGCTGTCTAGGCGTGGTGTTCGTCGCCTCAATGGTGACGTCGACACGCGAGTCACGCATTCGAATCGTGCGGACGACTTCAATTCCCGTACCCGGATCAACGCTCACCAGCTCGACTGTGTCACCGGTTCGGTTCACCTGTGCAGGTGCGGTGAACTGCGGCGTACCGCCGATGTACATCGACGTTTGGATGTCCGTGCGCAGCCTTCCCGCTGCGGACAGAGGCGCGTTCCAGGTGAACTCCAGCTGCGAATACTGATGCGTTGCGTCGAGGGTTGCGGCTGCAAGCGAACCAGCGCCATCGCGGGTGTATTTGGCAACCTGCCCGTCTATTTCGGTGGATGCATTTGCGGGACTACCCGGAGCGACCGCGAGCCCACCCAGCGCAAGCGCAGTGGTAGCGGCGAGAGCAACAATTGTCTTTGGTTTACGCATGATGCCTTCCTAGAAGTTGATCCCGTTTTGGCGCAGTACTTCGCGGATGAGGTCCTGGTTTTGTACGGCGGCGAAACCCGCACCGCCGATGAGAGCCAACGCACCAAGCACGACGGCAAGAATGCTTCCGACACTCGATCCACTGTTTTGAGCTGGCGGAGCCGGAGCGGTGACAGTTGTTGTCACCACCTTGCTGGTTGGTGGAGTAGGTGTCTGCGCAGTAGGTTTGATCCGCTTGGCTGCCTTCGCACGGACCTTCACCTCCTTCTGGGAGTTATCTTCAAACGTGGCCACGACCGGGATAACTACCTCTTCGTTCTCCCGCACGTTCTCATCTGCACGAACGGTCAGCTCACCGGTGGCCGGATCGATGCTGACATCCCAGTTCGGTGCCTCGAAGGTGTCCTTCAACGCGAAGGTGGTGTTGTCCGGCGCGTCGCGCTTCGTGTCCTCCGAAGTCGTGTCTCCCACCGGGACCGACAGTTCGGCCCACTCCGGCCTTGCGGTGCGCGCGATGGAATCCGCGACTACCTCCGCAGTGATGAACTCGCTGGATCCGTCTGCATATCGAACCGCCAAGACGGGGAAGTACCTCGTCCCAGGTACTGCGTTCGCGGGCACCGTCGCCTTGAAGGTGCCATTTCGCTTATCGACGACTACGTCGGCCAACCCTGCGGCGTCGGCAAGCGCGAAGCTCGTGTTCGCTCCAACATTGCCGTGGCGAGCCGACGTAGCCTGCTCCCCTGCCTTGGCTATAGCCTCGCGGTAGACGGGCTGGTACTGGTCAGTGTCGGCGCGCGCCTCGGCGACGCCAATGGTCGTGGTGATCTCCTTGGTGGAGCCGTCCGCGAACAACGCGACCGTGGTGAAGGACAACGGCGTGGCGTTCTCAGGTGCAGTAGCACGCAGATCACCGGTGTGCGGGTCGACGGAAACACGCCAACCGCGCAAGTCGTTCTTGTGCCCAGCGATAAACTCCACGTCCGCCGGCAGGTCACGGGTACCTGTTTGCACAATTTTCACCGCGCGGTTGGGCGCCGCTGCCTTACCCGATTCGTAGCCCAGCGGTGTCTCATCGGCCTGAGTCTTTTCCACGATTTCGAACGGCACCAGCACTTCATCGACGGATCCGTCCGGGTAGACCACCTCAACGGTGACCTCATGCACCTCGCCCGGGGCTGCGTCAGTTGGCGGAGTGTACTCAACCAGTTGGCGAATGGTACCGTCTTCCCCAGGAACCCGAACAATCTGCGTACCCGGAGTCTTCGCCTTCAACGTTGTTCCCACCGGCAGCGGCTGGTTGTCAAACATCTCGCCCTGGTCATGCAGCGTTGCCAGCGGATCGACCGAAAGGCTTGTCTTGTCAGCTCGGGCATACGCAGTTGGGAACGTCGGCGTGTACCGGTCGTTGTACCTCTCGGCTGGATCCGGCGCGACGCTCACCGTCGGACGAGCAAGCGACGGGGATGGCGTGGTCGGCTTCGGTGTCGGCGCGAATGACGTTGATGACGTCGTGGCCACAGGCTTAGGCATCGTAGTTGCGACAGTCGGTCGCGGACGCGTCACAGTTGGGGACGGCGTCGGATTCGTTGTCGTCGGGGAGACTGGGACCGCTCTGACGGCAACCCTTGCTATCGCCTCGTTTGTTGATCCGTCTCGGTGAGTTAGCGTTACCGGCAACGACATCGAACTCCCTGGTGTCGCGTTTTCCGGGATTCGAGCAGTTATTACACCAGCGTCGTTAATCTCCGCCCAAGTCGCATCAACGGCCAATTGAGCGCCGGAAGGGAGACCTACAACAGATCCATTGTGTCGCAATTCAACGGGAAAGTGAATTTGTTGACCGGGATAACCGACACCTTGCTGTGGAGAAACTAGGCTAAATCCAAGCGAATCGTTCCCGATCTGTGGGTCTTTTGGATCCATGTCCCGCTCATCCGAAATACCATCGCCATCATCGTCGAGGTCCTCGTAGTCCGGAGTACCGTCGCCGTCGCTATCGACGTAAAACACTGCCTTCGCTGAAATCGGTTCTCCACCGTTTTCAAACCTCACGTCAATGGGGATCTCGATCTTTTCCTGAGAGACTCGTTTATACAGCGAAACGTCTACCGCCCCAACAAATGGGTCTACGTAAACGTTTACCCCTTCAGGGGGTTGATACCCCTCAGGTAGCTCGAATCGAGCCACTCGTTCTGGTGGCTCCATACCAACAAAGTTTGCTTCGGCAATCGCGGGGCTGTTTTCGGATAGCAACACCTCCGTGTACTCCAACGCATACTCCGGAAGTTTTACGACAGCCGAGGCAGCCCCATACGGCGAAGTGGGTGAGCCGTAAAAAGCCGTGACGGTGATGGTGTCACCGTCGCGGGCGTCAAGGGGCACTGTTAGCTCGTAGTCGCCTAAATTAGAGCCACTACTTATATACGGACCAAATCGTATTTGTTGGCCATTTCTTAGCATCTCGAATGACCCTGGTTCATTGTGGAGCTGGGTTCCTTGCGTTTGAAGCCTCACTTTCTGGCCGGGCTGTACTGTAGCCACAGATGGGTCGGGGTTATCAAAGCTAAAAGCCACGTAATGCTGAGACGGGACCGAGAAATCGATCCCCGAATATCCCCCCGCGTGTGTCAGAGGTGCAGGACCTGGATTAACTTCAAGACTCCCACCGGCAGGAGATCCGAAAACAGGCCTAGTCCACGGGCTCAGGGCTGTAACGACGTTTCCATTTTCATCTCGTACATATCCATAGACAAAGTCGCGATTCTGTTCCGTAACAACGCCCGTTGGGAACCTCACGGTGAAGTACGTTGAATCCAATTTCGTTGCTACAGTAGCTCCGATCGCCTCGGGGTGGCTCCGGAGGAAATCTTCGACTTTGGCGGTTGCTCCGTTGCTTGGGTTAGTGGCGGACTTATATTTGTCTACGTAGCCCTTGTCGAGAACCGAGAAAACTACCTCGTAGCCGTCGGATGGCCAGGTGCTGCCCACTTTAAAACCGAGCTGCTCCGTGTACCTCGAGACGCTTCCCGAGTACCAGCCAATTGGTTCCTCTACCCCGCCCTCAAGCCACCAGAGGTTAGAGCCTCCTTCGTCCCAGATCCACTCCCTTTCCGGCAGCGTCATGAGGGCCAAGTCCGGCATCTCGTACATCCGAATCCCAACGTCGCTAATCCCCACTCCGACCTGTAGCTCAGTCTCGCGCGGTTCGGCGGCTTTCACCGTTACAAATTCACCTGGGTTAATTGACGCATAGGCGAACATGGGCCACATCATGTTTCCAGACTGGGGATGCTTCAAGGGATCCATCCATAGCTTGTAGAGCTGTCCTTCCAGAGCGCTAAAAGTGTGCGACTTCCCGTTCGCGTCGTGGAATCCATCTCGCAGGTCAAAAGAGAATCTTCCATCATGCACTCGCGTGCGGTAAGTCGGCGATACCGCCCCATCAGTATCAATCCACTGCAAAAATACCTCAGCGCCGTCAGGAACGTTTTCCGCGGTGTCGCCGACCTTCGCTCCGCCTGACACCGCGTTTTGCATATCGGTGTAACCATTCGCTAAGGCATCAGCGTCGATCACAGGAGCAAGATTCGGAACCTTTTCGATGCTCGTCTGTGCCACTGCTAACTGAGCTGATTCCGCAGGCAACACCGCCTGCGTTACTGGCACTACCAGCGCCAACGACACCGCAGCTGCCGCAAGTGTTGTACCCCGCCTGCGCGAGCCGAGGGAACGTGGAACAGAAACAGAGCGGGATGTGTCCATGGGATCTCCTTCATCAGGGCCAAAACTTGGCAGAAACTGGAGCAAATCTGCCCAAATCCTGGAAGTGGTGCCAAAAGGAGAATATGGCGAAAGCCCGAACCATTCAACGGCACGGGCCTATTTTATGCAGATTAAAGGCGCTGCTTAGACACCTTTTAGCTACACCACCCCCAATCAGCGGTGTGTACCTACCGCGCTGATCGCCGGCGCCGTCGAGAAGCTGCGGGCTCCCACGTCACCACCGCTGTCGAGCGCGGCACGTGCACGAGCTCGCCGCCGCGGGCGGGGCGGGACTCGAGGCGCTTGCGCAGCTGGGTGTTCTCCTCGTGCTTCGCGGCCAGCTCTTCCTGCAACTCATCGATCTGCTCGGTGAGCTGGATAATCGTCTTGATGCCGGCCAGGTTCACGCCGTCCTCCTGGGACAGCTGCTGGATCCGGCGCAGCAACGAGATGTCGCGGCGCGAGTAGCGGCGCCCGCCGCCGCGCGTGCGCATCGGGGTGACCAGGCCCATCCTGTCGTAGGTGCGCAGCGTCTGGGCGTGCATGCCGGTGAGCTCCGCGGCAACGGAGATCACGAAGTACTGCTCTGTTTCCTTCGACACGTGGCTCACCTCCTACTACGCGCCGGCCCACCCGGCGCGCGGGTCAAAGCCGGAGTCCCGCTCCGCCTGGTGGTAGGTGCGCAGCGCGCTGGTTGCGGCCGCATCCAGGTTGTCGGGCACCTTCACCTCGACGGTGACCAGCAGGTCGCCGGCCTTGCCGGACTTCTTCGGCACGCCGCGGCCCTTCACACGCAGGGTGCGCCCATTCGGGGTACCTGCGGGGATCTTCACGCGGACGCGCTTCTCCAGCGTCGGCACCGTCACGGTGCCGCCGAGGGCGAGCTCACCGAAGGACACGGGAACCGTGACTTCCAGGTCGTCGCCGGAGCGGGTGAACACCTTGTCGTCACGCACGTGCACGCTGACAAACAGGTCGCCCGCGGGCGTCCCGTTCGGCCCCGCCTCGCCCTGCCCGGCCAGGCGCACCTTCTGCCCGTCGACCACGCCGGCGGGGATCCGCACCGTGATCGTGCGGGCGCGACGCACGGTGCCAGTGCCGCGGCAGGTGGGGCAGGGATCCTCGATGATCTCGCCCGTGCCCTGGCACTCCGGGCACGGCCGGGCCATGCCGAACGCGCCGTTGTTCTCCCGGATGTAGCCCGAGCCGGAGCAGTGGCTGCACCGGTGGGTCTTGCCGTCCTTGGAGCCGGAGCCGTGGCAGGTGGTGCACGGCGCGTCGCCAGTCAGCTCGACGGGGAAGGTGGTGCCCTTCGCCGCCTCGCGGAAGTCGAGCGTTACTTCCGTTTCGACGTCGGCCCCCCGCGACGGCCGAGCGTTCCTGCCAGCACCGCCGCCGCGGTTAAAGAGGCCACCGAAGAGATCACCAATGCCGCCGTCTCCAGCTTGTCCAGCACCGGCGTTTCCGAAGATGTCTGAGAATCCGGAGTAGTCCGAGAAGTCCGTCTGCGTCGTGCGAAACCCGCCGGGAAACCCGGTACCACCTCCCCCGAAGCGCCCAGCACCCATCATGGACTTGAACTGATCGTATTCCTTGCGTCGGTGCTCGTCACCGAGGACGTCGTACGCCTCCGCCACGCGCTTGAACTTCTCCTCCGCAGCTTTGTCGCCGGGGTGGGAATCTGGGTGGTTTTCGCGTGCGAGTTTGCGGTACGCCTTCTTAATGTCTGCAGCCGAGGCGCTTGAGGAGACCCCGAGGTCACCGTAGTAGTCCTTGCCTGCCCATTCCTGTTGCATTGCCATCTCGCACCCTCCTTTCACGCAATGTTAATGCGTTGCTCTCGAGTCATTCTGTTGTTCTACGAAAAGGGCCGGGGAAGAGTCCGCTTCGTTGTCGCTTCCTCGTTCCCCGGCCTCGAGCCGTTGGGCCGATCGTGGCCCTAGGCGTTATCTGCTGCGTTATCTGCTGCGTCGCCCTCAGCGTTTTCCGCAGGGTCCGCGATGATCACCATCGCGTTGCGGATCAGGCGCTCGCCGACGCGGTAGCCCTTGCGCAGCACGGTGCCGATGACTTGCTCGCCGCCGGACGACAAGTCCTGCACCGCCTCGTGGATCTCCGGGTTGAAGGGCTCGCCCTCCGCACCGAAGGCCTCGACTTTTTGGTTGGCCAGCACGCCGCGGAACTTGTCGGCAAAGGACTTCAGCGGCCCTTCGTTCAGGTCGCCGTGCTGGTCGGCCAGGTCAAGGTCGTCCAGCAGCGGCAGCAGCTCGCTGGCAAACTTCGCCTTCGCGTGGTCCGCGATCTGGCCGCGCTCGCGATCGGTCCGGCGGCGGTAGTTCGCGTACTCGGCGCTCACTCGCTGCAGGTCCTCGGTGCGCTCGGCCAGTTGCTTTTCGACGGAGTCGCCCTCCTCGACAACCTCCTCGGCGGCTTCGCCGTCGAGGCTGGCCTCAATGTCGGCGAGTTCCTCGTCGACGCTCTGGGCGCCCGCGGCTTCTTCCGCGGCCGCTTCAGCCTCGTCGGGGGTGACGAACTGCTCGTCGGTGTTCTCCGGTGCGCCCGGATCTTCCGGCATCTGCGGGTTCGGGTTCGTCATAACCTGACCACTCCTGACTTACTTGTTGTCGGAGTCGTTGGACTCCTCAGCGTCGTCCTCGACAACCTCGGCGTCAACAACGTTGTCGTCGCCTGCGGCGGCGTCGGCCTGGGTTGCACCCTCGTTGGCCTGTGCCTCGTAGAGGACCTTGCCCAGCTCCTGGGACTCGGTGTTCAGCTTCTCCACGGCGGACTTCACGGCCTCGAGGTCGTCGCCCTTGAGAGCCTCGTCCACGGCATCCGCAGCCTCGGTGACGCGGGTCTTCAGGTCCTCCGGCAGCTTGTCGGAGTTCTCATCCATGAACTTGCGCGTCTGGTAAGCGGCGGTCTCCGCGTTGTTGCGGGTCTCCTGCTCCTCGCGGCGCTTCTTGTCCTCCTCCGCGTGCTGCTCGGCGTCCTTGACCATGCGGTCGATCTCCTCCTGGGACAGGCCGGAGCCGTCCTGGATCTTGATCGTGTTCTCCTTGCCGGTGGCCTTGTCCTTCGCGGACACGGAGACGATGCCGTTTGCGTCGATGTCGAAGGTGACCTCGATCTGCGGAACACCGCGCGGCGCCGGAGCGATGCCTGCCAGCTCGAAGGAGCCGAGCAGCTTGTTCGCAGACGCCATCTCGCGCTCGCCCTGGAAGACCTGGATCTGCACGCTGGGCTGGTTGTCCTCAGCGGTGGTGAAGGTCTCGGAACGCTTCGTCGGGATGGTGGTGTTGCGCTCGATCAGCTTGGTCATCACGCCGCCCTTGGTCTCGATACCGAGCGAGAGCGGGGTGACGTCGAGAAGCAGCACGTCCTTGACGTCGCCACGGAGCACGCCAGCCTGCAGGGCTGCGCCGAGGGCCACAACCTCGTCCGGGTTCACGGACTTGTTCGGGTCCTTGCCGGTCAGCTCCTTGACCAGGTCAGTCACGGCCGGCATACGGGTGGAGCCACCGACCAGGACGACGTGGTTGATGTCGCCGACCGAGAGGCCAGCGTCCTTGATCACCTGGTTGAACGGGGACTTGGTGCGGTCCAGCAGGTCAGAGGTGATCTTCTGGAACTCGGTGCGGGTCAGGGTCTCGTCCAGGAAGAGCGGGTTCTTCTCGGAGTCAACGGTGATGTACGGCAGGTTGATGGAAGCCTGCTGGGAGGAAGACAGCTCAATCTTTGCCTTCTCCGCAGCCTCGCGCAGACGCTGCATTGCCATCTTGTCCTTGGACAGGTCCACGCCCTGTGCGGACTTGAACTTGTCTACCAACCACTCAACGATGCGGTTGTCCCAGTCATCGCCACCCAGCTCGTTGTCACCAGCGGTAGCGAGGACCTCAACGACGCCGTCGCCGATCTCCAGCAGGGAGACGTCGAAGGTGCCGCCGCCCAAGTCGAAGACCAGGATGGTCTGCTCGGAGTCGTTCTTCTCCAGGCCGTACGCCAGCGCAGCCGCGGTCGGCTCGTTGACAATACGCAGGACGTTCAGGCCCGCAATCTGGCCGGCCTCCTTGGTGGCCTGGCGCTGTGCGTCCTCGAAGTACGCCGGGACAGTAATAACCGCGTCAGTCACCTCGTCGCCCAGGTACGCCTCCGCGTCGCGCTTCAGCTTCATCAGCGTACGAGCGGAGATCTCCTGCGGGGTGTAGTCCTTATCATCAATGTTGATGGTCCAGTCATCGCCCATGTGGCGCTTGACGGAGCGGATCGTACGGTCAACATTGGTCACCGCCTGGTTCTTTGCGGACTGACCAACCAGCACCTCGCCGTTCTTCGCAAACGCGACAACGGACGGGGTGGTGCGGGAACCCTCGGCGTTCGCGATAACGACCGGCTCGCCGCCCTCCAGGACGGAGACGACCGAGTTCGTGGTGCCAAGGTCAATACCTACTGCGCGTGCCATGTTGCATTCCTCCTGTAAACGTGGGGTTTATCAATAAGTTGATGTGCTGTGACTCAACTTCACGGCAACCACTGTAACAGATGATCTGCCGCTCTTGAGTCCGTCGCACTCAATCCTTACAACGGCACGCGGTATAAAGTTGTTCCCACCCGACTCAACTTTTTGTATTGTAGCAGCTCAGGGGACGTTTCTCACGGCCGGAATTGCGCCAAGGCGTCGTCAACAAACGGTCGCGCCGCGTAGCCCAGGCCGACGAGCGCGAACAGACCGAGCACGACGCCCGCGATGCCGAGCCCGGTGGTCTGGCTCGACGTCATGGAGCTTGCTGGCAGGACCGAGCTGCCGCGCGTCTTGCCGTCGGCGCAGTCCGAAAACGCCTGACTGTAGGACAGGATCGGCGCGGCGAACTCGGGCGCGTGGGTCTTGGCGGCGTCGATGATTCCGTCGCGGATGTCCACAAGACTCGTGCCAAACAGGAGGCCGCCGACGGTCCCGCCGACCACGGGACCGAAGTCCACGCCGTGGAGCGGCCCCTCCTCGCGCGCCTTGGCCGGAGTGATCGTGATCGTTTGGTCCGTAATCACGTCCTTCTTGGCGGCGTTAAGGAATCCGACCATGCGCCAGTACTTATCCTTTTGCTTGCCCAGCGCGAGCGCCGCCTGCGCGTCGGAGACCTTCTTGTCCGCGGGGACGGGCAGGTCGCTGGCGCTTGCCACGCCCTTCCGCGAGCCGTACTCCCAGACGATTTCGGCTTGCGCCTGGGCGTCGTCACCCTCAACACTGTCGCGGACCTGCTCGCCCAGCCGGGTGAACAGCGCGGAGTAGGCGCCGTTGACGCGCTCGGTGTCCGTGTCCGTAAAAGTGATGGTGCACTGGTCTTTGTCGGAGTCGTAAGTGGTTTCGTAGGCGTTCGCGTGCGGGGCGACGAGCGCCGAGGCAGAAAGCGCAGCGGCGAGGGCGGCGCCGGCGCAGCGCCTGGTGGTGTAGTTCACGTAGAGTGCTCTTTTCTTGAATGCAGGTTGGCCCCGCGGTCCGCGCATGGGGAGCGGGACGGCGGGGCGTCGATAAGCGAGGGGCTCTTAGAACAGCCCGGTCTCATTCTCGTCGTAGGAGACGAGCAAATTCTTGGTCTGCTGGTAGTGGCCCAGCATCATGAGGTGGTTCTCGCGGCCGATGCCGGACTGCTTGTAGCCGCCGAACGCCGCGTGGGCCGGGTAGGAGTGGTACTGGTTCACCCACACGCGACCAGCCTGGATAGCGCGGCCGGCACGGTAGATCGTGTTCTGGCTGCGGGACCACACGCCGGCGCCAAGACCGTAGATCGTGTCGTTGGCAATGCGGATCGCCTCGTCGTAGTCCTTGAAGGTGGTCACGGACATCACCGGGCCGAAGATCTCGTCCTGGAAGATCTTCATGTCGTTGGTGCCCTTGAACACGGTCGGCTCAATGTAGAAGCCGTTCTCCAGCCCCTCGAGCTTGTTCACGTGGCCGCCGGTGAGCGTCTCCGCGCCCTCCTTCGGGCCGAGCTCAAGGTAGCTGGTGATCTTGTCCATCTGCTCCTGCGAGGCCTGGGCACCCATCTGCACGTCCGTATCCAGCGGGTTGCCCACCTTGATCTGCTTCACGCGCTGCACACCAAGCTCGAGGAACTCGTCCGCGATGGACTCGTGGATCAGGGCGCGCGACGGGCAGGTGCAGACCTCGCCCTGGTTCAGGGCGAACATGGCGAAGCCCTCGATGGCCTTCTGCTTGAAGCTGTCGTCGCGCGCGAGCACGTCCTCAAAGAACAGGGACGGGGACTTGCCGCCCAGCTCCAGGGTGACCGGGATGATCTTGTCCGCGGCCGCCTTGTTGATGATCTTGCCCACCTGGGTCGAGCCGGTGAACGCGATCTTGGCAATGCGGTCGGAGCCGCTCAGCGCCGCACCCGCCTCGTCGCCGTAGCCGTTGACCACGTTGACCACGCCAGCCGGGATGAGGTCACCGATCAGGTCCATCAGGTAAAGGATGGAGGCCGGGGTCTGCTCCGCCGGCTTCATCACCACTGCGTTGCCCGCGGCCAGCGCCGGGGCGAGCTTCCACACCGCCATGAGCAGCGGGAAGTTCCACGGGATGATCTGGCCGACCACGCCGAGAGGCTCGTTGAAGTGGTAGGCGACCGTGTTGTCATCGATCTGGCTGAGGCGGCCCTCCTGGGCGCGGATCGCGCCCGCAAAGTAGCGGAAGTGGTCAATCGCCAGCGGGATGTCGGCGGCGAGCGTCTCGCGCACGGCCTTGCCGTTCTCCCAGGTCTCGGCCACCGCGATGTCCTCGAGGTGCTCCTCCATGCGGTCCGCGATGCGGTGCAGCATGAGCGCACGCTCCGCCACCGAGGTCTTCCCGAACGCGGGCGCCGCCTTGTGCGCGGCGTCCAGCGCCAGGTTGATGTCCGCCTCCTTGCCGCGCGCGACGCGGCAGAAGGTCTCACCGGTGACCGGGGTGATGTTGTCAAAGTACTCGCCGTCCACCGGCGCGACCCAGTCGCCGCCAATGTAGTTGTCGTACTGCTCGCGGAACTTCACGCTGGAGCCGGCGGTGCCGGGGTTGGGGTAGACAGTCACGGTCTGTTTCCTTTCGCGGTTTGCGGATCGCATGTGACCCACCCTACACTACGCCACGCACGAGAGCTAGGGCATAGCGCTTGTCGACGCCCCCGCCTACCCCACCGACCCATGCGTTTCCGCGTATATCTGGCAGAATTAACCGGGTGAACAAGAAGAATTCCCGCGACTTCGTCGGCGCACTCGATACAGAGGCCCACGACGTCGACATGAAGCCCACCCCTGCCGACGCCGCCCAGGAGCTCTCCCAGGAGCCCACCGACCGCGGCGAGGTCATCGCCGCCGATGGTCGCACCGCCGCCGCGTGGGCGCTGCGCTTCATCATCATCGTTGCCGCCACCGCGATCGTGCTCTACCTGCTCAAGTTCGTGTGGATGGGCCTGCTCCCGATCTTCCTCGCCCTCATCGTGTCCACGGTCCTCTGGCCACCGGTGCGCTGGCTGCGCTCCAAGAAGTTCCCCGCAGCGCTGGCCACGTTTACCGTGATCATCGGCTTCTTCGGCATCATCGCCGGCATCTTCGCCGCGATGGGCCCGACCGTAAAAAAGCAGGGCACCCAGCTCTACGACCAGGCCGGACAGGGCATCGACCAGATCATCGCCTGGGTCAACGAGCGAGTCGACCCCTCCATCATCGACCCGAACGAAATCCGCGAGCAGCTCTCGCAGGTCACCGACGCGTTGCGCGGGCAGGCGTCGAATATCGCGTCCGGTGTCTTCTCCGGCATTGGCGCGATCGCCTCCGTGGGCACCACGCTCGTGCTCACCCTGATCCTCACCTTCTTCTTCCTCAAAGACGGCGACGGCTTCCTCCCCTGGCTGCGCAAGTACGTCGGCGTGAAGGCCGGCTGGCACCTCACCGAGGTCTGCATGCGCTCGTGGAACACGCTCTCCGGATTCATCCGCACGCAGGCGATCGTGTCGGGCGTCGATGCCATCTTTATCGGTATCGGCTTGCTTGTGCTCGGCGTGCCGCTGTGGCCGGTCCTGGCTGTGGTGACGTTCTTCGGTGGCTTCATCCCGATCGTCGGTGCGTTTACCGCTGGCGCCTTGGCCGTGATCATCGCGCTTGTGTCCAACGGGTTCATGAACGCCGTGTTCGTGCTCATCCTCATCATCGCCGTGCAGCAGATCGAGGGCAACGTCCTCCAGCCGATCCTGCAATCTCAGGCAATGGGCCTGCACGCCGCGATCGTACTGCTCGCTGTCGCACTCGGCGGCACCATCTTCGGCATCGTCGGCGCGTTCCTCGCCGTCCCCGTCGCGGCGGTCGTCGCCGTGTGGTTCCGCTACTGGGCCGAGATGGTCTCGCTGAGGACCGGCGAGATCACGGCGGACGACATTCAAATATCCACCGCGCAAAGCGAGAGCCTGGATTCCAGGGAGGCGTTCCTGGCCGTCCGCAAGCGCATGGCAAGCATGGCCAAGCTGCAAAAACCAGGCCAGAAGGCAACCTTGGGCTCGACGAAGGTGCCGCTTGACGACGCCGCGCCCAAGGATTCCGACTAAAAGGTGGACAGATCACGCATCGGTGCTTACCGTAGGCGCCGTACTGATACCGACGAACTAAGGAGCATCATGGCTGACCTGAACGGTAAGAAGATCGCAATCATCTCCACCAACGGTTTCGAGGATTCCGAGCTGACCTCCCCGAAGGAGGCCGTTGAGGCCGCGGGCGCTACCACCGCCGTCATCGCTCCGGAGACCGGCGAGATCACCGGCAAGAACGGAACGGCCGTGAAGGTGGACCTCACCACCGCGGATGCCAACGCCGCTGATTACGACGCGCTCATCCTTCCCGGCGGCACCGGCAACGCCGACGCCATCCGCGTCGACGCACCGGCCGTCGCACTGGTCAAGGAGTTCAAGGCTGCGGACAAGGCCATCGGCGTCATCTGCCACGGTGGCTGGATCCTCACCGACGCCGACCTGCTCAAGGGCGTCAAGCTCACCTCGGTGGCGAACGTGAAGACCGACCTGGTCAACGCCGGCGCCAACTGGGTCGACGAGGAGGTCGTGGTCGACTCCGGCTTCATCTCGTCGCGCACCCCGGCCGACCTCGAGGCCTTCAACGCCGCGCTGGTTGAGGAGTTTGCCAAGTAAACCTTAGGCCGCGTGCACGGTAGCGGGCGCTGCCGGTTTCTCAACGGGAACCGGCGCGCCCGCTTCCGCTTTTTTCGCTTCTCGCGCCTTGCGCACGCCGCGCCAGGACAACGCCGCCCCCACCACAAGCACGGCGGCGCGTGCGGCCCACAGCCCCCAGTCGGGCGTGTCGAATGCGGCGAGCACCTTCGGCAGGTTCAACGCCACGATGAGCGTGCCCACGACGCCGCCGAGCAGGATGGGGTTCAGCCGCGAGACAAGCCACGCCCCGATCGGGGCGGCGATCACGCCGCCGATCAGCAGCGCAACCACGGCAGCCAGGTTGGCCACCAGGTCGTGCCACATCCCGATGGCAAAGCCGGCGGTCGCGGCGGCGGTGACCAAAAACTCCGCGGTGTTTACGGTGCCCACGATGCGGCGCGGCTCGCTCCGCCCCGCGGCCAGCAGCGTGGAGGTGGTCACCGGGCCCCAGCCGCCGCCACCGGTCGCGTCCACGAACCCGCCGAACACGCCCAGCCCGCCGAGGAACGGCACCGAGTGCGGTTTCGCGGAAAGCTTTCGCTGCGTGATCCCGCGGGAGAAGCGGATCATCAGGTTCAGGCCGATGAGCGCCAGGATGAGCGACATCACCGGCTGCGCGGCATTGGCGGACAGGTTGGAGAGCACGGTCGCGCCGATGAACGCGCCGACCGCGCCCGGCACGCCGATCGACGCCACGACCTTCCAGTCCACGTTGCCAAAGCGCCAGTGCGCCACGCCCGACGCCAGGGTGGTCCCCAGCTCTGCGGTGTGCACCACCGCGGACGCGCCGGCGGGCCCGAGCCCGGCCAACATGACCAGCATGGTGGTGGAGGTCGCACCGAAGCCCATGCCCAGGCCGCCGTCTACAAGCTGCGCCGCCAGGCCGGCGACCGCGATGAGCAGCAGCGTGCTGAATTTATACATGGGGTTCTCCTTCCAGCGCCGCGCGGTAGCGGTCGGCCACAATGTCCGCGAGCGCCGTGGTTAGGGGCTGCGAGGCCGTGGCCTCGGGGAACGGGTGCAGGGCGGCCCGCGCCTGGTCCAGGAGCAGGCCGTCCGAAACGAAGAGCGGGAGTAGGTGGATGGGGGTCTGCGCCGCGCGCTCGGCCAGGATGTCCGGCCCGCCGCGCGTCGCGGCGATGAGGGACGTTGGGCGCCCAGTTCGCTTTTCGACGCCACCGCGCACCCCCTCGTACCGCGCCGCCTGCTCCGCGTCGGACGTGCCAACTGGGTAGATGACGAGGTGGGCGTGGGGAGGGGCGTCGGCAAGCGCTTGCTCGGCGAGCACCCCGACGAGGTCCTCCCCCAACCCGATGCTGGAGGCGCGGGTGAGCGGGAGGGTCTCGGCGGCGGCCCGCATGTGCGCGGGGACGTCGTTGCGGGCGTGGAAGGCGTCGGTGAACAGGAGCGGGACCACGATGGCACGGTCCTGGCCAAGCGACGCAAGGTGCCGCGCGGCGCCCTCCAGGTCGGGCTCGTCGAACTCGAGGTGGGCGTCCGCGCTGGTGACGCCGAGCCGGTCGGCCGCCGCCATGGTCAGCGCGCGCACCCCGTCGCGGGCCCGCGGGTGGCGAGAACCGTGCGAGAGCGTGAGCAGGGCGACCATGGCGACACCGATCTAGCGCAGGCGCGCGCCCACCAGGCCGGCGGCGAGCGTGTTGCCGGAGGACTGGTCGATGAGCAGGAAGTTGCCCACCGCGCCGCGGGCGGCGTAGTCCTCCACCGGGAGCTCGGCGGCGGTCTGGATGGTCACGTGCGCGATGTCGTTGAGGCGCACCGCGTCCGGGTCGAGGACATCCTTGTCCGCGGAGTCCAGGTCCAGCACGCGGTCCACGCTGACCACGCGGGCGCGCTCGAGCGCCGTGCCGTAGCGCAGCTTCACGGCCTTGCCCGGGGTGACGTCCTTCTCCGAGAGGCCGACCACGGTGGCGGTGAACTCGCGCACGGGCTCCGGGCGCGTCCCGGCTGCGAGGAGGTCGCCGCGGACCAGGTCGATCTCGTCGGTAAGCCGCAGCGCGACGGACTCGCCCGCGCGGGCGGACTCCACCTCGCCGTCGGCGGTGTCGATGCCCGCGACGGTGGTGGTGCGGCCCTGCGGCGCGGTCACCGTGTCGCCGACGTGGATGGTGCCGGCGTTAATGCGGCCCGCGTACGCGCGGTAGTCGCTGGCGTGCTCGCGCAGCACGTACTGGATGTTGAAGCGGAAGTCCAGGTCAAGGGCGCGGCCGGAGTTCACCGGCACGTCCTCGAGCACCTCGAGTACCGTCGGGCCGGTGTACCAGTCCATGTTGGTGGAGCGCTCGGCCACGTTGTCGCCCTTGAGCGCGGAGATCGGCACCACGATGGGCTGCTCGATGCCCAGCTCGTGCACCTTCGCCTCAAAGGTGTCCTTGATCTGGGTAAACGTGTCCTCGGAGTAGTCGACCAGGTCGATTTTGTTCACCGCGAGGATCACGGTGCGCACGCCCAGGAGCTTCGCCACGGTGAGGTGGCGGATCGTTTGCTCGACGACGCCGTTGCGGGCGTCGACAAGCAGCACGACCACCTGGGAGGTGGACATGCCGGTCACCGTGTTGCGGGTGTACTGCACATGCCCCGGGGTGTCGGCGAGGATGAAGGTGCGCTTGTCGGTAGCGAAGTAACGGTAGGCCACGTCGATGGTGATGCCCTGCTCGCGCTCGGCGCGGAGGCCGTCCACGAGCAGGCTCAGGTCCAGGCCCTCGAAGCCGCGGTCCGCCGAGCTCTGCTCAACGGAGGCGAGCTGGTCGGCGAGCACGGACTTCGTGTCGTGCAGGAGGCGGCCGACGAAGGTGGACTTGCCGTCGTCGACGGAGCCGGCCGTGCACAGGCGCAGCGTCTGGCGCGAAGCCAACAGGTCGGTGGCGGTGGTCGGGGTTGCGGCAGTCATCAGAAGTAACCTTCCTTCTTACGGTCCTCCATGGCGGACTCGGACAGACGGTCGTCGGCACGCGTTGCGCCGCGCTCGGTGAGGGTGGAGTTGGCGATCTCGGCGAGGACCTCGTCGATCGTGGTTGCGTCGGAGTCAACGGCGCCGGTGCAGCTCATGTCGCCGACGGTGCGGTAGCGCACGCGGCGCGTCTCAAGCGTCTCGCCCTCGCGGGGCCCGCCCCACTCGCCGGCGGTGAGCCACATGCCGTCGCGGTTGAACACCTCACGGTCGTGGGCGAAGTAGATCGGCGGCAGCTCGATGCCGCGAGCGCCGATGTACTCCCACACGTCCGCCTCGGTCCAGTTGGAGATGGGGAACACGCGCACGTTCTCGCCGGGCAGGGTCGCGCCGTTGTACAGATCCCACAGCTCGGGACGCTGGCGGCGCGGGTCCCACCCGCCGAAGGAGTCGCGCACGGAGAACACACGCTCCTTCGCGCGGGCGCGTTCCTCGTCGCGGCGCGCGCCGCCGAGCACGGCGTTGTAGCTCACCTCGGCGATCGTCTCTACCAGCGGCACGGTCTGCAGCGGGTTGCGTGTCCCGTCGGGGCGCTCCTGCAGGTCACCGCGGTCGATCCAGTCCTGCACCTTGGCCACGCGCAGGCGGAGCCCATGCTTTTCGACGACCCTGTCACGGAACTCCAGCACCTCCGGGAAGTTGTGTCCCGTGTCCACGTGCAGCAGCTCGATCGGCGCCGTCGCCGGCGCGAAGGCGCGCAGCGCCAGCTCCAGGACGACGCAGGAGTCCTTGCCGCCGGAGAACAGCAGGCCAACCTTGTCGAATTGGCCAGCGACCTCCCGCAGGATGTGGATCGACTCGTCTTCCAGCTCTTTCAGGTGCGGTGAGAGCGCACCGCTGCCGGCGCGCTCCCCGTTCGTTGCAACAGTCATGTGGTCCTTCTACTCCTTGTCCCAGGTTCCAGCGATCTAGTCAGTGTGCAGGCCGCACTCGGTCTTCTGCGCAAACGCCCAGCGTCCCGAGCGGGGGTCCTCGCCCTCGGCCACCGGGAGCGTACAGGTCTCGCAGCCGATCGAGGGGTAGCCCTGAGTGGTCAGCGGGTGGACAATCAGGTCATTGTCGGCGATGTAGGCGTCGGTGTCCTCCAGCGTCCAGGTCACCAGCGGCGAAATCTTCAGCCGGCCCGTCTTGTCCAGGCTCAGCGCGGGCGCCTCGGCGCGGGTCGGGCCGTCGTCGCGGCGCACGCCGGTGATCCAGCCGACGTAGGGGCTCATGTGCACCGCCAGCGGCTCCACCTTGCGCATCCGGCAGCAGGCGGTGGGGTTCCGGCGGTACAGGTTCGGCCCGTACACCTCGTCCTGCTCGGCGCGGCTGAGCTGCGCGGTCGCGCGGACCAGGCGGTTGTCCGGGTAGCGCTGCTCCACCTTGTCCGCCACTTCGAGGGTCTCCGCGAAGTGGTACTCGGTGTCCAGGAAGAGGAAGTCGGCACCCGGCAGGAACTGCTTGGACAGCTCTGCTAGGACCGTGTTTTCCATGGACAGCGTGACCACGAGCGGGCCCGGCGCGTGTTCGTGGGCCCAGGTAAGGATGTCGGCCGCGGTGGCGTCGTAAAGCGATGCCGCGTACTTGTCCACGAGCTCGGCGTTGCGCGCGGCGGTGGACTCATCCAGCGGTGCGGTCGTAGTCGGGCCGTCGGGGCTGACCTCGGGGTTTTTGTACTGCGAGCTGTCGCCCTGCAAAAGGTTGATCATTTCGTGCCTCCAGTGTTGCGCGCCACCGCGGTGTGCCCGTGGCGAGCGAGTGAATCTTGCAGTGCCTGCGGGGTGGACGCTGCGGGCGCGGGGGCGTGGTCCGGGTCGTCCTGCCCGTAGAACTTCACCTCGAAGATACGCAGGCAGGCATCGCACTTCCATGCGAACTCGGTCTCCTCATCCGGCCACAGCCCCTCGCCCGAGCAATATGGGCAGAAGGTCGGGTGGTTGCGGTTCGGGTTCGGCTGGCGGCGAAAGCTCATCGCAGCTGCTCCTCGTCGGCCCGCAGCAGGTACTCGCGGAAGAGTTCGCCCTCTTCGCGGTTGTCCACGTAGTTCTGCACGACGCGGGTGACGTACTCGGTGAGCTCGGTCGACGCCACCTTGTGGCCGCGCAGCTTGCGGCCAAAGTTCGCGCCCTCGCCGACGGTGCCGCCCAGGTGCACCTGGAAGCCCTCGACGCGCTCGCCGTCCGCGTTGGTCACCGTCTGGCCCTTCAGGCCGATGTCGGAGACGTGGTGGCGAGCGCAGGCGTTGGGGCAGCCGTTGAGCGAGATGGTGATCGGGCTGTCCAGGTCGCCGAAGCGCTCCTCCAGCTCGTCTGCAAGCTCGATGGCGCGAGACTTGGTGGTCACGTGCGCAAGCTTGCAGTACTCCAGCCCGGTGCAGGAGAGCAGGCCGCGGCGGAACTCGCTGGGCTTGGAGTACAGGCCCAGGTTTTCCAGGTCCGCCTGCAGCGTCTCGACGCGCGCCGGGTCGATGTTGAGCACGAGCAGCTCCTTGAACGGGGTGAAGCGCATGGAGGTGGAGCCGTAGCGCTCGACCAGCTCGGCGACCTCGATGAGCTGCTCGCCGGACATGTGGCCCAGGGTGGGCTTGACGCCGACGTAGACGTTGCCGTCGCGCTGCTCGTGCACGCCGATGTGGTCGCGGTCGATGAGGTTGGTGGGCGCCTTCGGCCCGTCGGGAAGCGCGTAGCCCAGGTACTCGTTCTCCAGGACCTCGCGGAACTTGGACACGCCCCACTTGGCCACCAGGAACTTCAGGCGGGCGCGGTTGCGGAGGCGTCGGTAGCCGTAATCACGGAAGATTCGAACCACGCCGGCCCACACCTCGGGGACCTGCTCGAGGGCGACAAAGGCGCCGAGGGACTGCGCGAGCATCGGGTTGGTGGACAGGCCGCCGCCGACGTAGCACTCGAAGCCGGGGCCGAGCTCCGGGTGCTCGACGCCGATGAAGGCGAGGTCGTTGATCTCGTGGACGACGTCCTGGCGCGCGTTGCCGGAGATGGCGGTCTTGAACTTGCGCGGGAGGTTCTGGAACTCCTCGTTGGTGACGATCTCTTGGATCTTGCGGATCGCCGGGGTGGCGTCGATGATCTCGTCCTTGGCAATGCCCGCGACCGGCGAGCCCAGGACCACGCGCGGCACGTCGCCGCAGGCGTCCCACGTGTTCAGTCCAACGGACTCGAGCTTCTCCCAGATGGTGGGCACGTCCTCGATGCGCACCCAGTGCAGCTGGATGTTCTGCCGATCGGTGAGGTCCACGGTGGAGCGCGCGTAGTCGCGCGAGATCTCGCCGACCACGCGGGCTTGCTCGGTGGAGCAGATGCCGCCGTCGAAGCGGATGCGCATCATGAAGTACTTGTCTTCCAGCACCGAGTTGTCCTCGCCGGTGTGCTCGCCGCCAAGGTTCTGCTTGCGCTGCGTGTACAGGCCGAGCCACTTGAAGCGCGGGTACAGGTCCTCGCGGTCGATCGAGTCAAACCCGCCCTTGGCGTAGGTGTCAATGACGCGCTGCTTGACCTCCAGGACGGGTTCGCGCTGCTTGAGCTCCTCGTCGTGGTTGAGGGGCTCGGTGCCGTCGATAAGCCACTGCCCCTCTGGCTTCTTCGTGCGCTCCTTCTCGGCGCGGGTCGCCGTCGATGCTGGCATGCCTTCCTCCTTACTGCACAGACCGAACGGTCTATGGTGTGCGGCACTAAATTTCCGTGCGGTCGAGTTTGCCGTACTGAGCGGTCTACGGCAAGTACTATTTCCTTTTGCCATCTCATCCAGAGGTTTTTGCCTGAATGTTTTCCAAATCGCACCGAGCGGTTCGCTTATCGACGCCACGCCGCCCCCGCACCCCTTGACACCAACCCATTTTTAGACCAAGCTGTCTATACGCTATATTGGTCCAATATTAACGGTTCCCTACCTTGAAAGGACACCCTCAATGAGTTTGCGCGTCGCCGTCGTCGGCGCCGGCCCCGCCGGCATTTACGCCTCCGACCTCCTCCTCCGCAACGATGAGCACGACATCCACGTCGACCTCTTCGAGCAGATGCCCGCCCCCTTCGGGCTGATCCGTTACGGCGTCGCGCCCGACCACCCGCGTATCAAGGGCATTGTGAAGTCCCTGCACAAGGTGCTGGACAAGCCGCACCTGCGCCTGCTGGGTAACATCACCATCGGCCGCGACATCACCATTGATGAGCTGCGCGACTACTACGACGCCGTCGTGATCTCCACCGGCGCCGTGCGCGATCGCGAGCTGCGCATCCCGGGCGGCGAGAAGTCCATCGGCGCCGGCGAGTTCGTCGGCTTCTACGACGGCAACCCCCGCTTCGAGCGCGACTGGAACCTGGACGCCCGCGAGGTCGCCGTCATCGGCGTGGGCAACGTCGCACTCGACATCTCCCGCATCCTGGCCAAGACCGGCGACGAGCTCCTGGTCACCGAGATCCCGGACAACGTGTACGAGTCCCTGAAGAACAACAAGGCGGAGACGGTCCACATGTTCGGCCGCCGTGGCCCCGCGCAGGCCAAGTTCACCCCGAAGGAGCTGCGCGAGATGGACCTCTCCGACACCATCCAGGTGCTCGTCGACCCGGAGGACATTGATTATGACGCCACCAGCGAAGAAGTCCGCCGCGCCGACAAGTCCGTCGACCTGAACTGCCAGGTCCTGGAGCAGTACGCCATGCGCGAGCCGGACGACGCGCCGCACAAGATCTACATCCACTTCTTCGAGGAGCCGGTCGAGGTGCTTACCGACGACTCCGGCGCCATCACCGGCCTCCGCACCGAGCGCCAGGAGCTGGACGGCAATGGCGGCATCACGGGCACCGGCAAGTTCACCGACTGGCCAGTCCAGCAGGTCTACCACGCGGTGGGCTACCGCTCCGAGCCCGTCGACGGCGTGCCCTTCGACGTGGAGCGCAACGTCATCCCGAACGACGGCGGCCACGTCCTGGAGACCATCGAGGACGGCGCCGGCTTTGAGGACAAGCTCTACGTCACCGGCTGGATCAAGCGCGGCCCGATCGGCCTGATCGGCAACACCAAGTCCGACGCGAAGGAAACCACCGACATGCTCATCGCCGACGCGGACGCCGGCAAGCTGGCCACCCCGTCGCACACCGGCCCGGACGAGATCCTCGAGCTGCTCGACGAGCGCAACATCCCCTACACCACCTGGGACGGCTGGTACCGACTGGACGAGGCCGAGCGCAAACTGGGCGAGCAGTCTGCCCTGCCGCGCGAGCGCAAGAAGATCGTCGAGTGGGAGGAAATGGTCGAGCACGCCCGCAACGTGCCGCAGGTGCCCTAGGTATCTCTGGGAGGGCCGGCGAGTGCCGGCCCCTTGAGGTACAAGGCCCCGCCTGATCCGGTGCTAGCATTGCACCGTTTCTATTCGCCGTTGTCGTTTCCGCGCGCAAGGGGCCCAAATGCTTCTCATCCGTCTGCTCGGCAGGTATTCCAAGCAGTACTGGCCGGCCGCGCCCTTCTCAGGATCGGTTTCGGATCTCAAACCCGAGGTCAGCTGCGAATACCCAACCTGGGGGATCTGCACAAAGTAGCAGAAGTCCAGAGGCCGAGGAATGTGGATAGGGCCGCACTTCAGATAAGCTCAGCTTCCCTCACCAAGAGTGCCAGTTGAACGCGGTTATTGATTCCGAGTTCATCAAAAATCTTCGTCAAGTGGGTTTTGACCGTAGCGGTTGATAACAACATCGCTCTCGCTATCTCCTGATTAGTTAAGCTCTGTGCAACTAAGATCGCTATTTCCGTTTCCCTTTCGCTAAGGCCCGCTAGGGCCTGTTGAGCTTGAACCCGCCGATTAACCTGGCCGTCCCGGGTGTACGCGTCAAGCAGGATGCGAGTATGACGAGGGGAAAGAGTGACCTTGCCAGCGGAGGTGTCCCTAATTGCTTGGATTACGGATTCAGGAGGCGCGTCTTTCAATAGGAACCCGATAGCACCGGCCTCAAGGACCTCCATGACGGTCGATTCGTTATCGAATGCAGTCATCATCAATATTGCTTGGCTATGCCCAGTCTTGAGAATCGATTCGGCAACTTGAAGGCCTGCAACGTTTGGCATCCGGACGTCCAGAACAACCACGTCGGGACGCAGACTCGGAAGCTGATCAATAGCCTCAGCACCGCTTCCTGCTTCGCCGACAACTTCGATATCGTCGGTCGCTTGGAGTATGAACTTCAAGCCCCGGCGAACCATCGGATCATCATCCACTAGGTACACACGTATCATCCGATGGTTTCCCTACGCGATCACCGATTTGGGCCAAGGGACTATAACGTGTAGTTCAAAGCGACCGGACCGTTCTCCAAACCGCACAACGCCACCGAACTTGCTTACTCGCCGTTCTACCCGTTTCAAACCCGTCCCACGGCGCTTCTTAACTAGATCTCCCGATTCAACCTCACGCACGGAGTTCTGGATATAGATTTGTAATTCGCCTCCTTCACTGCCACTCAGTTCAACAGAAATCGGGCTTTGTGGAGCATGAACACTAGCATTGGCTAGAGCCTCTCGAACTACTTGCGAGACGAGCTGGCGCATTTCCCGTGGCATTTCATCCACCTGGCGAAGCGATCTAGTGTTCAGCGTAATGTCGGCCCCGCTTCTCCGATTTTCAGCCACGATCGCAGCTAAATCTTCGGGGGCCTGGAAAGCCGACGCATCGTCCAAGCGGTCAATAAGAACTCTGAGGTCCGCTAACGTCTCTACCGCGGTCTCTCGTATCAATTGAGCGTTCTCCTTGATCACGTCGGGGCCAGCTTCGGAGTTGACCTCGAGGCCACCCGCTTGCAGTGACAACAACGCTAGCTTATGGCCAACATGATCGTGCGCTTCATTGGCGATCCGGGCTCGCTCCCTGAGGACGGCCTCTGTAGCCACCCTTTGCCGCTCTAGCTCTTTATGCTGCGCAATCACCCGGTACGACTCAACCAGATTTCTATTGTAGGAAATAACCAGCCCAGCCAGGAACGGCACAATGACGAGAACCGTGCCTTCAACCAGCCAGGCAATAGTTGGATCATTGGTTTCCTTCTCACCCGCCTGAACAGTGACGATCGTTTCCTTCTCCGACCACCCGACTCGGCAGAGGACGAAGGCAGCGACCACAGCCGCGAAACTGCCCCATCCTCGCTTACGCAGTGCCAAGTTGAACACGGTCGGAAGAAAGAAGACGTTAGTTGCAAAAAGAGCACAAACTGCTGGCGGAAAAAGAACCAGAAAGGGATGTCGTTTGCGTTGAAATTGCAGCGCGATCATCAATGCGATTAGCGCTATTAACGCCACCCGACTTTGCTCGCTAGCTCCGCTCAGTGAGACGAAACCGATCAAGCAGATTGACGCAAGGTAGATGAGGTCGCTCCACGTCTGACCCCCAAAAGGGACCGTCACCCGAATCTGAGACTACGCGCTCCAAAGTGACGCCCCCTTTTAGTCGCAAAGATCCTTGACCAGCAAGAAACAGGCGGAACATTGCGCAATTCTAGCTCGTCAACACACACTCGGGCAACTGAGGATTCATAGCTACTTGGCCAAATTTTTAAATGTCCAGTTGGCCGATACCCGGATCGGACCCGGTAATTTAAACTGAGGATGGCGGTCAAACGGTCGCCCTCCCCACTGAAGTCATCGGAAATAGAAAGGAGTACACGTTGGACAAGGAAAACGTTGCCCCGTTCGAAATGGAGCGGATCGACTACCCGGTAATCGAGGAAGACGCTCCAATGCCCCCATTGAGCCAGGAGATGGTCCGACAGGAAGCAAAGCAGGGGCTTCTCGAGATCAGAGATTTTGTGACCGGGGACGAGTTTGTCGCGATGCTGCAAGAACTGTATGCGCTACCGGTTCAGGAACGCGACGAGTTCGTTCGAGGCACGATCCTCGACGAAGATGAGTTAGAAGATCGAGGTATCCATGTGCCTGAGGGCCTGAAGATCCAACGTTCGCGGTTTGGCGACGGCCGACCCACTCTGTTTTGCGTGGCGAAACTCTTGTCAGACGGGGTCAGGAAAGTGACCTACACGTTCGACAGCGACGCGGCACTAGCTTAAGAGGTGCACCTGTGGAAGTGACTAAGAAATTCACGGATAGAGCCAGTTTTCACGGCGCAACTAAAACTGAGCTCGAGTCGAATGATGCTGGTCGACGACTGTTCGGGCTTGCGAATCAGGCGGCTCTTTTTCCGCACCAAGGCGAAATCTTTCTCAACGAGAAGAAATTGGTCCTTGGTGACTGGCTGACTCTGTGGCCCACTGATATCCAGGATGTTGACGTCGAGTTCACACCCGAGTATGGGCGCTTCACAGCGGGCGGTAGCCGAGGCGGATTTCCCTCTCTCGGATTCGTTAGGGATCTTGGTAAGCCCCTGAACCTCTATCTCACTAACGGAGACAGAATCTCACTTCTAGTGAACTTCAGACTCGTCAGTGGAACTAACGACAATAAGTCCTGGCTCGAGAAAATTCGCTCGTTCGCCAACATCGGATGACTCCCTTTGTTCACCCCAAGCAAATCATTGCAATACCAGAAAGGATTCACCATGTCCGTAAATACTTCACCATGTCCGTAAATACCACGTTCAACAAGATCGACAGCGAGATCGCCGAGGTAGAGCTTCGCATCAACAAGGAAACGATCACGAAGCAAATCGATGACTTCATCGAAGTTATCGCTTCTGATGGGTTCATCGGCTACATCAACGATGTCGCTCAGCTCCCCACCCATGCGAAAAGGAAGGAGCTTACTGCAAAGACCGCCAATCTCGAGACTTTGCGAGAGCGCGGAGTGCCAGTTCCTGACGGACTGCGATTCACAACGCGCGAATTCGAGCTACCCGAAGATGGTCGTGAGGCTGAGGGTCCCCTGCTCAAGGTTCGACCGGAACTTGATCCGCGAATGGGAGGCTGCATCAGCATCGGTTTCTACGTCTGCGCCAGCTACGGCAACTAGCTAAAGTTGCGCCCTAACCACCTACGAAGTAGCCCCGATTACAAGCGGGGCTACTTGCCTACGAATGGTACTTAGATGAAAACACCTCAAGTCGCTGTAAAACTTTCTAATCTTAGCAAGAGGTATGGTTCGACTCTCGCACTCGATGACATCAATGTAGAGGTCCCCGCAGGGACAGTAGTGGGTCTTGTGGGGTCGAACGGTAGCGGAAAGTCCACACTTCTACGCCTTATTGCCGGAGTCGAACGCCCTTCCCACGGGGAAATCGAGTTCTTCGGGAAAAACCTCGCCTCCAGCGAAACTATAGGGAGCGGGACTGGAGCTGCAATCGACGCAATGGCGCTTTGGCCGCGCTGGTCAGTCAAACGAACTTTGACATACCTTGGTCAACTGACTGGGCGAACGGACGAGGAAGTCAAGGACGTGATTAAATCCCTGTCGTTGGGTGAGTATTCGTCGAGAAAAGTTCGGACGCTATCGTTTGGAAACCGTCAACGGGTGCAAATTGGTGCTGCTTTGATTAATGGTTCACTCCTGACCATTCTTGACGAACCAATGAACGGTTTAGATCCCCAGGGGCGCCTGCTTATGCGAAACCTCATAGAGCAGTTACCAACTGACGAACGCACTGTCTTAATCTCAAGCCACGACCTCAATGAAATTCAAACCCTTTGCTCCCACATCATCCACCTAGAACGCGGAAGAATGATTTTTGCTGGTGAGCTCGCTAGCTACGTGGGGGAAGCGAAAACTTTCTTAGTACATTATCCGCCGGAACTGAGTGAGGCGATCAGTTCCATCATTGATCATCGGCGTGTCCGAACTGGCTCGCACAGCCCTGGCGTGCTGGAGGTGGACGATCAGAATGTCGAAACCCTACGGACCCTAATGGAGGAGCACTCCATTCCGGTCTTGAATCTGGAGACGAAGAAGCACACTTTGGAGGATCAGTTTCATGCACACGGCAGACCGTAAGACGGTGGTCAAAGTCGAAACCAGAAGGTGGATACTTCATCCGGGAGTCTTTGCTCTACTCGTAGTTGTGCCGTTACTAACCGCACTGTTGTCATACGCCGCAGTCATGGCATCAAGCGGGGCCTCCTCAGATGCCGGTGCGGTCTCGATCGACACCACGGCAGCACTCGGGCCCGACTCAGAAGATCCGGAGAAGCTGGATCTCGCCGCAACCTCGATCTATCTACTAGCGCCACTTGCCGCTTCACTCCACGGCGTTCTTTTCGCTGGAAGCGAGCTCTCATCGGGCGCTCTGCTCAATATTGCGGTCGCGGCGCGGCGTTTGAGAACGATCTTCGCCGTTCGGGCGCTATCTCTGGTACTTTTGTCGTTAATAACCGGAGCAATCCTAACCGCATTATCGATCGCCGGGTTGACGACAGGTTTGAGGCAAGCCGAAGTACCAAGCCTCACCCCCGAAGCGCCCCTTGGTACCGTCATCCTGGGCGGATCCATTCTCTACGCCACCGTTGCCGTGATCGCATTTGCGGCAGCAACACTGCTAAGACGGTGGGTCGTCGTTTTGGTTGCACTCGTAGCTTACTTCGTTGTTGCAGAACCCCTGCTAGCCTCAATGCTGTCCGAACGTGCTTCGAACTGGTTGCCTCACGTTTCGCTTGGAAAGTGGGTGGACCTTGAGCCCGAGAGACGATTCGCTTTCCCAACTATGGTTCTGGCGCTTTTGGCTCTGGTCACTGCCGTGGTTGGCACGCAGCGTGATCGAGCTGCGAGGTAAGACCGTTTCTGTGAATTCAGGAGACTAGATGGATCTGTTCCGCCGACTCGCTCGCTATCGTCGTGAGATTTTCGCGGTGCTCATACTCCAGCTGGTTACCACCCTCGCCACGCTGTACCTACCGGACCTCAACGCAGACATTATTGATAACGGTGTCGCGCGCGCAGACGTGCCCTACATCTGGAACGTGGGCCTGCGCATGCTCATCGTCGCACTCATCCAGATCGTGGCGGCCATCGGCGCGGTGTGGTTCGCCTCCCAGGTGGCCATGAAGACCGGCCGGGACATCAGGGCCGCCGTCTACGACCGAGTATCGGGCTTCACCAGCGAGGACATGGCCCGCTTCGGCACCGCCACCCTAGTCACCCGCGGCACCAACGACGTCCAGCAGGTGCAAATGACATTCCTGCTGTTCATGAACTTCATGGTCGCCGCACCCATCATGGCCATCGGCGGCATCATCATGGCCCTGCGCCAGGATGCGGGGATGTCCTGGCTCGTTGTCACGGCGGTGGTCGTGCTCGCCGTCGTGGTGGGCGTCATCGTGGCGATTCTTATGCCGCTGTTCAAGCAGATGCAGAAGCGGCTGGACGCAATCAACGTCCTGCTGCGCGAGCAGATCGCCGGCATCCGCGTGGTCCGCGCGTTCGCCCGCGAGGACTACGAGACCGAGCGGTTCACAGACGCGAATCAGCAGATCACTAAACTCAGCCTGAATATCGGCCGGGTATTCGTGACCATGTTCCCGGTCATCATGCTCATCCTGAACCTGGCGACAGCAGCGGTGCTCTGGTTCGGCGGCCACCGCGTGGACGAGGGCCTGGTAGAGGTGGGCGCGCTCACCGCGTTTATGCAGTACCTCATGCAGATCCTCATGGCGGTGATGATGGGCGTGTTCATGCTGATGATGCTGCCGCGCGCGATCGTGTGCGCCCGCCGCGTGGCGGAGGTGTTGGGCCACGCCCCGCAGATCGTCGAGCCGGCGCGCCCTACTTCCCCCACCGCCCGCACCGGTGAGGTGGAGTTCCGCGACGTCACCTTCACCTACCCCGGCGCCGACGCACCCGTTCTCAAGCGCGTGAGCTTCACCGCCCGCCCGGGCACGACCACGGCGATCATCGGCGCCACCGGCTCGGGCAAGACGACGCTGCTCAGCCTCATCCCGCGCCTGCATGTGGCCACCGAGGGGCAAGTGCTTCTCGACGCCACCCCCATCGACAACCTGGCCCGCCCCGACATCGTCGAGCGTGTCTCCATGGTCCCGCAGAAGCCCTGGCTGTTCAGCGGCAACGTCGCCTCGAACTTGCGGATGGGCAACCCGGACGCGACGGACGAGGAGCTGTGGAACGCGCTGCGCGCGGCGCAGGCCGACTTCGTCGACGACCTGGACATGGAGATCTCGCAGGGCGGCACGAACGTCTCCGGCGGGCAGCGCCAGCGCCTCTCCATCGCGCGCATGCTGGTGGCGCAGCCGGACGTGTTCCTGTTTGATGATTCCTTCTCCGCGCTCGACGCGTCCACGGACGCGCGCGTGCGCGCCGCGATGACCGAGTACACCGCGGGCAAGGTTGTGATTGTGGTGGGGCAACGGGTGGCGTCGATTAGCGGTGCCGACCAGATCCTCGTGATGGAAGCCGGCGAGATCGTGGCACGCGGCACCCACGAAGAGCTGCTGGAAAGCAGCCAGACGTATCGGGAAATTGAGCAGAGCCAGAAGGCGGTGCAGGCATGAGTGAGCAAGAGCCTCGGAAGGCGAAACAGTTTTGGCCCTCGGCGAAGCGGCTGATCGGGTTGCTGGCGCCGTTCAAGATCGCGCTGATCGCGGTCTTTGTGATGAACGCCGCATCGGTCGTGCTGTCGGTGTACGCGCCCCGCGTGATGGGCCGGGCGATGGACGTGATCTTCTCCGGCGCGATCTCCGCACGCATGCCGGGCGGGGTGACCAAGGAGCAGGCCGTCGAGGGCATGCGCGCCGCCGGCGAGGACCGCTTCGCCGACATGGCGGAGGCGATGGACCTGCGGCCCGGCGAGGGCATCGACTTTGACCACCTGCGCGAGCTGATCATTGTGATCCTCGCCCTGTACGTGTGCTCCTCCGTCCTCATGTGGGCGCAGGGCGCGCTGCTGAACCGGCTGACCATACGCACCATCTACGACCTGCGCGAGCGGGTCGAGACGAAGCTGAACCGGCTGCCGCTCAACTACTTCGACTCCCGCCAGCGCGGCGACGTGATGAGCCGCACCACCAACGACGTGGACAACGTCCAGCAGGCGCTGCAGCAGGCGCTGTCGCAGATGTTCAATGCGGTGATCACCCTGGTGGGCATCATCGTCATGATGTTCTGGCTGTCCTGGCGGCTCGCCCTGCTCGCGCTGCTGGCCATCCCGCTCACCGCGGTGGCGATGGGCGTGGTGGGGACCCGCTCGCAGAAGCAGTTCGCCGCACAGTGGAAGGCCACCGGCGCCGTGAACGGCCAGGTTGAGGAGGCTTTCTCCGGCCACGACGTCGCGCTCATCTTCGGCCGCACCGAGGAGCTGCGCCGCACCTTCGACGCGCGCAACGAGGAGCTCACCGGCGCCGCGCAGAAGGCGCAGTTCCTGTCCAACTCGATGCAGCCCATCATGCAGTTCGTGTCCTACCTCTCCTACGTGGCCATCGCGGTACTCGGCGGGGTGAAAGTCGCCTCGGGCAAGCTCACGCTTGGCGACGCCACCGCGTTCATCCAGTACTCTCGCCAGTTCAACCAGCCGCTCGGCCAGATCGCCGGCATGATGCAGATGGTCCAGTCCGGCGTCGCGTCGGCGGAGCGCATCTTCGAGCTGCTCGACGCTGAGGAAGAGGTGGCGGATGTCGAGGGGGCGTCGACAAGCGCGCGGCCCGAAGGCCTGGTGGAATTCCGCGACGTGTCCTTCTCCTACACCGACGAGCCGCTGATCCAGGACCTCTCGCTGCGCGTCGCGCCGGGGCAGACCGCCGCGATCGTGGGGCCGACCGGCGCGGGCAAGACGACGCTGGTCAACCTGATCATGCGGTTCTACGACGTGGACGAGGGGGCAATCCTTATCGACGGCCACGACATCCGCGATTTCACGCGCCCCCACCTGCGCAGCCAGATCGGCATGGTGCTGCAGGACGCGGTCCTGTTCAAGGGCACGATCATGGAAAACATCCGCTACGGCCGCCTCGACGCGACGGACGAGGAGGTCATCGAGGCCGCGAAGGCGACCTACGTGGACCGCTTCGTGCACGCGCTGCCTGACGGCTACGACACCATCGTGGACCAGGACGGCGGCTCCATCTCCGCGGGCGAGCGGCAGCTGATCACCATTGCGCGCGCGTTCCTCTCGCAACCCGGCATCCTCATCCTGGACGAGGCGACCTCGTCGGTGGATACGCGCACCGAGGTGCTGGTGCAGCGGGCGATGAACGCACTGCGGGCCCAGCGCACCTCCTTTGTCATCGCGCACCGCCTGTCCACCATCCGGGACGCGGACGTGATCCTGGTGATGCAGGCCGGGCGGATCGTGGAGCAGGGCACGCACGAGGAGCTGCTCGAACGCAAGGGCGCGTACTACGAGCTGTACCAGAGCCAGTTCTCACATAGCTAGGCTACCTTTATACAATTCCCCGGAAGTTAACCAGAAATACACAGCAATTCCGCTTTTTGCTCTTAAGGTGCACTCTCGACCAAGTCCATACGACGTTGATTGAGAGCGCACATGAGCAGAGATGCCAAGCACGCCGAGACCGGCGCGCACGAGGCGGCAACCGGCAGCACCGCCCTTGCCACCAAGACGAAACCCGACGCGGACACGGATGCGCCCGCAGACGCCGACGACGAGCCGGCCACCGACCCGCTTAGCTGGCTGCCCCTGAGCGGTGGCGCCAAAAAGGCCGCAGAGTGGATCTCCGTCGTCCTGGCGATCTGGCTGCTGCTCAACGCCGTCGGCATGATCGGCGCGGGTTTCAAGATGGCCGCCGGCGACCAGGCGAAGGAGCTCTTCTCCTTTGCAGAGAACCCGTTCGTCGGCCTGGCGGTGGGCATCCTCGCCACCGCCATCATGCAGTCCTCCTCTACCACCACTTCCATCACCGTCGGCATGATCGCCGGCGGCCTGCCGCTGGAGGTGGCGGTGCCCATGCTCTTCGGTGCCAACATCGGCACCACCGTCACCTCCACGCTGGTGGCACTCGGCCTGTCCGGCAACAAGCAGCAGTTCCACCGCGCGTTCTCCATGGCCACGGTGCACGACTTCTACAACCTGCTCGCGCTGGCCATCTTCTTCCCGCTGGAGATCTTTACCGGCTTCCTGTCCAAGGTCTCCGGTGTGTTCGCCGGCTCTCTCGCGGGTGAGGGCGACGGCGTGCTCGCCGGGATCTTCGAGGCGATCGGCAACGGCGTCGACGCGATCACCAAGCCGCTGGTCAACCTGGCGAAGCTCATCGTCAGCCCACTCGGCGACGTGTGGGGTGGCATCGTGCTCTCCGTCGGTGGCGTGGCGCTGATCCTGGTGGTCATCGGCTACATCGGCAAGATGCTCTCTGCCCTGCTGGTGGGTCGCGCGCAAGAAATGCTGCACGCAGCCCTCGGCCGCGGACCGATCACCGGCATCTTCTCCGGTGCCCTCATCACCACCGCCGTCCAGTCCTCCTCCACCACCACCTCCCTGACCGTCCCGCTGGCAGCATCCGGCAAGTTCAAGGTCAAGGATCTGTTCCCGTTCGTGGTCGGCGCAAACATCGGTACCACCATCACCGGTCTGATCGCCGCGTTTTCCGCCTCCGGTGTCGAGGCCGAAGCAGCAATGCAGGGTGCACTCGTGCACACCATGTTCAACGTCTTCAGCGCCCTGGTCATCATGAGCCTGCCGTTCCTGCGCGCCATCCCGCCGAAGGGCGCAGACTGGCTGGCCACCATGGCGGACAAGAACAAGTGGTACGTCTTCCTCTGGGTCGGCGGTGTCTTCTTCGCCCTCCCGCTGCTCGCCGTCCTCATCACCAACGTCTTCTTCTAAGGAGCCCCCATGACCACCCCCGAGAACGCACAGTCAAAGTCCGGCCAGCGCGCCCAGGAGCTTATCGACGCCGACGCGCCGAACAACGAACTCCAGCAGCTCATCGACGAGCTCGAAGAAACCACGAGCGTCCTGCGCACCGAGCTCGAGATGCGCCGCAAGACGGACCACGAGCGCCTCACGCCGGAACAGCTGGAGGAGCTTAACCGGATCCCGGAGTACCTGGAGATGACCCGCCCGCGCTGGCGCGACGTGCTCACCTTCTTCCGTGAGTTCCGCAACGAAGCAACCAAGAAGCACCAGTAAGGCAGGCACAGCACGTATGAAGCAGCAATTCATCGCACTGACCGCCGCGCTCTCCCTCGCGGCGACCGGCCTGACCGCCTGCGCGGGCAGCGACGCCGAGAACGGCAATGACACGGTCTCCGGCGGCGCGATCCGCGTCACCGGTTCCGCCACCGTCGAGCCGATCACCTCCTTCATCGCGGACCGCACCGACCACGACGTGCGCATCTCCGCCGACGGCTCCACCGACGGGTTCGACGCCTTCTGCGACGGCAAATCCGACCTCAATGACTCTTCCGTGGCCATCCCGGCGGAGTTCCAGCAGCAGTGCAGCGACAATGGTGTCGAGTTCATCGAGCTGCCCATCGCGCTCGACGCAGTGACCATTGTGAAACACGCCGACAACACCTGGGCCGACGACCTCACCACCGAGCAGCTCCACGACATCTGGGCGGCGGACTCCCCGGTGACCAAGTGGTCCGACATCGACCCGTCCTGGCCGGACGAGGAGATTGGCCTGTACGGCCGCCCGGACGGCTCCGGCACCCTCGAGGTATTCAAGGACAAGGTCCTCGGCGGCGACACCATCCGCGACGACTACGAAGCGACCGACAACATCGACGAGCTGTCCGGCTGGATCGCCGACGACCCCAACGGCATCGGCTTCATGGGCGTTGGCAACTACTTGGCCACCGACGGCGAAACCCGCGACCTGATCGACAACGTCACCATCGACGGCGTCTCCCCCTCCCGCGAAGCCACGCAGGAGGGCGAGTACCCGCTGTCCAGGCCGCTGTTCGTCTACGTCAGCGCCGAGGCCCTCGACGGCAACGACGCGCTCGCGGACTTCATGGGCACCTACCTCGACCGCGTCGAAGGAGTACTGCCGCGCGTGTACTTCTACCAGCTGCCCGAGCAGGAGTACGACGACGCCCGTACGCGCTTTCACGACCGCGTCACCGGCGCCGACGAACGGTGGAGCGCCTAGGTCACCTCCCGCAGTGCTATGGTGGGGCCGTTACTCGTTCTGTGAACTGTAAGGAGCATTTCCCCGATGAGCAGCGCTTTCCAGCCCTCCGAGCCGGAGCACATCCGGCTTTCTGACGCGGACCGCACCGAGGCAATGTCCGCTCTCGGGGAGGCGCTGAGCGAGGGCCGCCTCACCCTCGGGGAGTACGACGAGCGCTGCCAGTACTGCACCCAGGCGCAGACCCGTGCGGACCTCGTGCCGCTGTTCGCCGACATCCCCCAGGCGCCCGTCATGGGCTCCAGCGCCGGTATGCCGGCGGCCCAGCACGACGTGCCCGTCTTCACCGCCCGCGAGCTTGTCGAGGCGCGCCGCTCCGGCCGCCGCACCCGCGCCGGCATCTTCTGGCTGGGCACCATCGGCAGCATCACCCTCGCCGGGGCGGCCTCGCTCCCCGCCGTGCTCGCGGTCATCCCGGTCCTGTTCATCCTGCTCTACGTGATGAAGGTGGGGCCGGACTCCTGGTACTCGCCGTCGCTGCGGGACATGGAGCGCTCCAAGCGCCGCCTCGTGCGCGCCAAGCAGCTGGAGCTGGAGGCGGACCGCGCCTACGACGCGGCGCGCAGGAAGGCGGAGCGCCGCGAGCAGATCGACCAACTCACCGGCGATACCCTCAACTTTGCGCAAGAATCCCTCAACAGGTTCCGCCGCCGCGACTAATATGGCCCTATGGCCAAGAAACATCCCAAAAACCCAGACCAGCCAGCCAATCCCGAGACGGTGGCGTCGACACGCAGCAAGCGTGCACACCGCCACTTCGACCAGGCCGACAAGCTCAAAAACGTCTTCTACGACATCCGCGGGCCCGTTTCCGCGACCGCGGAGGAGATGGAGCGCGACGGCCACACCATCCTCAAGCTGAACACCGGCAACCCCGCCGTGTTCGGCTTCGAGGCGCCGGACGTGATCATGCGCGACATGATCGCCAACCTCCCCACCTCCCAGGGCTACACCACCTCCAAGGGCATCACGTCCGCCCGCCGCGCCGTGGTCACGCGCTATGAGCTTATCGACGGCTTCCCGCCCTGCGACATCGACGACGTGTATTTGGGCAACGGCGTCTCCGAACTCATCAGCATGGTCACGCAGGCCGCGCTCAACGACGGCGACGAGATCCTCATCCCCGCCCCGGACTACCCGCTGTGGACGGCGGCCTCCACCCTCGCCGGCGGCAAGGTCGTGCACTACCTGTGCGACGAGGAGGACGACTGGAACCCATCGCTGGAGGACATCCGCTCTAAGGTCACCGACAAAACGAAGGCCATCGTGGTGATCAACCCCAACAACCCGACGGGCGCCGTCTACTCCCGCGAGACCCTCGAGGGCATCGCTGACATTGCCCGCGAGCACGAGCTGATGATCTTCGCCGACGAGATCTACGACCGCATCCTTTACGACGGCGCCCAGCACACCTGCATGGCCGAGGTCGCCCCCGACGTCATCACCATCACCTTCAACGGACTGTCCAAGGCGTACCGCGTCTGCGGCTACCGCGCCGGGTGGATGGTCATCACCGGACCGCGCCGCCGCGCGAAGGGCTTCATCGAGGGCATCGACCTGCTCTCCGGCACGCGCCTGTGCGCCAATGTGCCTGGTCAGCACGCCATCCAGGTGGCGCTCGGCGGCCGCCAGTCCATCTACTCGCTGACCGCCGAGGGCGGCCGCCTGCACAAGCAGCGCGACGTCGCCGTGCGGAAGCTCCGCGAGATCCCTGGCGTTTCCGTCGTCGAGCCGAAAGGCGCGCTGTACTGCTTCCCCAAGATCGACGCGGAGATGTACGGCATCCACGACGACGAGCGCTTCATGCTCGACCTGCTCAAGTCCGAGAAGATCCTCATGGTCCAGGGCCGCGGCTTCAACTACCCCACCCCAGACCACTTCCGCGTGGTCACGCTGCCGTGGGCATCGCAGCTGGAAAACGCCCTAGAGCGGCTGGGGAACTTCCTCGCCGACTACCACCAGCACTAGGGGTCCCTTTGTTGGTGGTTGGGTGCCGCTGCCGGTCCTTCCGCTTCCGCCGCAATCTGTCAGCCGCGGTCCACCTTCAAACCATCACCTATCCCGACTTACAGCAGCGCAAACCCTTGACCCCCGACGGACACTGTCATAGTATCGACGAGGAACTGTCCCCGAAGGAAGGAATAGGCCGTGCTCAAGTTCCGTGTTTCCGCCTAACACGAAACAGAAAGTTGAATGAGCATGCCTATTTCCCTGAATAACGTCTCCCTCGAGTGGCCTAACGGATCCCCCTGCTTCTCGGACTTGAACGCCACTTTTTCAAGTCACCTGACCGGCCTGATCGGCGATAACGGTTCCGGAAAAACGAGTCTGATCAGGGTCATCCTCGGCGAGCTGCAACCGAGCACTGGTTCGGTCGAGCGCCCGTCGAAAATCGCTTACCTGCCTCAGGATCTTGGACTGCAACCGGACACTACAGTTTCAGACGTCTTTGGGATCACCGAAATCATCGAGGCAATCAACGCCATCGAAGGTGGCCAGTTCAATCCCGAATTGTTCGAGCTCATCGGTGACCGGTGGGATGCTGCCGAAGAGACTCGGGCTGTGTTGTCAGCTCATGGACTCGAGCTTAACCTGGCTAGGCCGCTGTCTACCCTGTCCGGTGGAGAGGCTGTTCGTGTTGCACTAGCTGCGCTCATGGCTGACAACCCCGATTTCATTGTCATGGACGAGCCCACGAACAACCTCGATGCGGAAGCGAAAGCCCAGCTAATCCGCTCTCTTTCCAAATCCACTGTTCCTGCGATTGTGGTGAGCCACGATCGCGACTTGTTGGATTCCGTGGACGGAATTGCAGAACTTCACGACGGGAAGCTTCGTCTTTTCCCCGGTAACTACTCCGTCTACCGTGAAGCTCTGGCCAATGAACAGGAAGCAGCGATGCGGGAGGTGCGGGACAAGAAGACGATTCACAGTAGGCAGGTTCGAGAGCGTGAGGCAATGCAAACTCGCATTGCTCGGGACGCTCGTCGCGGAAAGAAGTTCGCTGCTAACAATCGTAAACCTGGCATGGCGATGGGGCTGGACAAGGATCGGTCTGAGAAGACTGCTGCTCGGCGTGGTTCGGCTCATGCCGAGTCTGTGGAGTCGTCTCTCGCTGAGTATCGTCACGCGCAAGACAAGGTACGCGACGACCAACACGTGTACATTGAGCTTCCCGGTACGGCGCTTCCGAACGGAACCCGCGTTGTGGAGATCCCAGGACTCACTGTTGTGGGCCCCGAGCGTGTCCGGATCACTGGACCGAACGGCAGCGGAAAGACGACCCTGCTCAACTCTGTTGCAGACGGAGACGCGGGGTACGCGATTAGGAATGTGGGGTACCTCCGGCAGCGCATTGTTCTTGATCCCAACCGGTCAGTTTTGGAGTTGGTCTCGGAGGCCAACGCGTCTGCTGATCCGCAGTATATTCGGGACCAACTCGCGCAATTGTTGTTTCAGAATGAGACTGTGCACGCGCCTATCGGAACGCTTTCGGGTGGTGAGCGTTTCCGCGTTGAATTTGCCCGTGTTCTTCTTTCGTCGCCTGCTCCGCAGCTATTGCTTCTCGACGAGCCCACCAACAACATCGATATCTCAACCGTGAACTGGCTTGTCTCCGCTCTTGAGAGTTATGCAGGTGCGCTTCTTCTCGTCAGCCACGACGAAGACTTCTGTGAGCGTATGAACCTTGACAGGGAAGTTTCCATCGATGATTTGACCTGATGTTATGGGCCTCTTCCCGAAAATAGTTCCCGGTTTCAAGGCGAACCCGGGAACTATTTTGCAACTCCCGCCTACCTCGGGCGTTGCGGCCCTACACCGGCCGGAAGGTGTCCGCCGAAGCCGCCTGCCAGTCCTCGGCCCAGCCCTGCGGGGCGTCGTCGAGCAGCTGGCCGGGCGCGAGCCACTCGTAGAGCTCCGCATACGAGCGGGCCTCGGTCGGCGAGACGTTGCGACGCAGCATCGCCGGGTTCAGCTCGGCCGGGTCGCTGACACCCATCGATGCCATGAGCCGCACCGCCTGCTGCACCGTCGCCTTCTGGAAGTTGTAGACGGCCCGCGACTTCTCCTCCACCACGACCGCACGAGTGCGGCGCGGATCCTGCGTCGCCACACCCGAGGGGCACTTGCCGGTATGGCAGCGCTGCGCCTGGATGCAGCCAAGCGCCATCATCATGGCGCGAGCGGCGTTGGTAAAGTCGGCACCCTGAATCATGCGCATCACAATATCCGCACCGCCGGCGACCTTGCCGGATGCGCCGAGTTTGACCTGGTCGCGCAGGCCTGTGCCGACAAGCGCGTTGTGCACCGTCATCAGCCCGTCGGTAAGCGGCATGCCCACGTGGTCCTCAAAGTCGATGGGTGCCGCACCCGTACCGCCCTCGGAGCCGTCGACCACGATAAAGTCCGGGGTAGTGCCCACCTCCCGCATCGCTTTGCAGATCGCGAGCACTTCTCGACGGCTGCCCACGCACAGCTTGAAGCCTGCGGGTTTGCCGCCGGACAGCTCGCGCATCTGCGCAATAAATTCGATCAGCTCCGTCGGCGTGGAAAAGACGCGGTGCCTGGCCGGGCTTATGCAATCCTGGCCACGCGGAACCCCACGGATCTGCGAGACTTCTTCGGTGATCTTGTCCGCCGGCAGCACCCCGCCAATGCCTGGCTTCGCACCCTGACTCAGCTTGAGCTCCACCATCTTGACCTGGTCATCCGCAGCCTTTTCTCGGAATTGTGCGGGATCGAAGTCGCCGTCCGGAGTGCGTGCGCAGAAGTAGCCGGTGCCCAGCTCCCAGATCAGGTCACCGTTATTTTCCATGTGGTACGGGCTCAGCCCGCCCTCGCCAGTATCGTGGGCGAACCCGCCGAGTTCCGCGCCCTTGTTCAGCGATCGGATCGCGTTACGCGACAGCGAGCCGAAGCTCATCGCGGATACGTTGAGCAGCGACATCGAATAGGGCTTCGCGCAGTCCTTGCCCCCAATGAGCGTGCGCGGTGGCTCATCTGGCTGCGCGACGGGTGCGACCGAGTGCACGAGGTACTCGTGGCCCGGCTCGCGCGCGTCTTGCACCGTGCCGAAAGCGGTCTCACTTTGGATACCCTTTGCGCGCTCGTAGATAGCGTTGCGCTGGTCCCGGTTGAAGGGTCGGCCGTCCCAGTCCCGCTCAATGAAGTATTGGCGCAGCTCTGGGCCAATATCCGTGAGCAGGTAGCGCATGTGCCCCAGCACTGGATAGTTCCGCAGTACCGGGTACTTTTGTTGCTTCAGATCGTGGACGGCGACCCCGCCGAGGGCCGCCGCAGCGGCACCGAGGGCGCTCTGAACAAGGTGTGGAGACTTCTTATTAGGCATACCTCCATCATGCCCCCGTTTCGTGGCGAGTTCTACAAGCTGCGTCCCAACGCCCGGATCGTCCAGCCCGCCTGCTGCCACGCGGGGACGGGGAGGACGTTGCGGCCGTCGATAAGCACTCGCTGCTCCACGAGCTTGGCCGAGGCGACCGGATCCATCTCCTTGAACTGCTTCCACTCGGTGGCGAGGATGACCAGCTCAGCGCCGGTCAGCGCGTCATCGAGGGTGTCGGCGTAGTCGAGGGTGGGGAAGACGCGGCGGGCGTTGTCCATCGCCTCCGGGTCGAAGACGCGCACCGCGGCGCCCGCGAGCGAGAGCTGGCCGGCGACGGCGAGCGCGGGCGAATCGCGCACGTCGTCAGAGTTCGGCTTGAACGCCGCGCCGAGGACGGTGATGCGGCGGCCGATCAGGCTGCCGAGCTCCTCGCGCGCCATGTCCACCACGCGCTCGCGGCGACGCATGTTCACCGCGTCCACCTCGCGCAGGAACGTGAGCGCCTGGTCGGCGCCCAGCTCGCCGGCGCGCGCCATGAACGCGCGGATGTCCTTGGGCAGGCAGCCGCCGCCGAAGCCAAGGCCGGCGCCCAGGAACTTGCGGCCGATGCGGTCGTCGTAGCCGATGGCGTCGGCGAGCTTGGTGACGTCGGCGCCGACGATCTCGCAGACCTCGCTCACCGCGTTGATAAAGGAGATCTTGGTGGCCAGGAACGCGTTGGCACTCACCTTCACCAGCTCAGCGGTCTGCAGGTCGGTGACGATGAACGGCGTGTCCTTGGACAGCGGGGTGGCGTAGACCTCGCGCGCGATAGCCTCCGCCTGGGAGTGCTCCGGGCGAACGCCCAGCACGATGCGGTCCGGCTCGATCGTGTCCTTCACCGCGTAGCCCTCGCGGAGGAACTCCGGGTTCCACGCGATCTCCACCGACGTGCCCGGCGCGGCCAGCGCATCGGCGCGGGCCTGCAGCTCCGCGGCCGTGCCCACCGGCACCGTCGACTTCCCCAGGATGACGTGCTCGCCTTCCAGGTGCGGCACCAACGAATCGATCACGGCCTCGACGTAACGGGTATCCGCCGCGTAGGAACCACGCTGCTGCGGGGTGCCCACGCCGATGAAGTGTACGTTGCCAAACGCCGCTGCCTCCTCGTACGAGGTGGTGAAGTCCAGGCGATCGGCCGCCATGTTGCGCTCAAGGACCTCGGGCAAGCCCGGCTCGTAGAACGGGACCTTTCCTGCCTTGAGTCGATCGATTTTTGCTTCGTCTACGTCTACGCCAAGCACCTCATGGCCAAGCTCAGCCATGCATGCCGCGTGGGTTGCACCGAGGTAGCCGGTGCCAATTACTGTCATCCGCATAACTGCCTATTATGCCCGTTCCTGTGAGACGGGGCAGGGTGAGGGGGACGCGGGACGCGGCTGCTATTCTTTCAAATTTGCGAAGAAGCAGCGCACGACGCGATCCTATTTTGCAAAAACCCCTGTTTTTGAAAAATAGACCACGCAGATCTTTGCTACGCTTGCAGAATTGCAAAAAACGAACCGCAAAGGACGGCCGAAGTGAGCGATTACAAATCACTGAAGACGCTGTTTCACATGTCTTCAGACGGCCGCCGTGCTGCTCAAGCGGAGTACACATCCAGGTTTAAATCCCCTGCAACCCTCCATTGGAACTTCCAGGTTGGTGAGCACGAACTGTTCGTGGTGCTTACCGGTGAGATCCAGTCGCTCCTCGAACAAGTTTGGCGCACTGAGCTCCAAATAGCTCACAAGTGGGTGACGCTTCCCGGCGTAGCACGTAGTCACTACCTTACCGGCCTTCTCATTGGAGAAATTAAAGCTACGAACCAAATCGAAGGTGTTTACTCGACGCGCAAGGAAATCGTCGATGCCCTTACCAGCCCTAAGAGCGGCCCCCACAAGCGTTTCCGGGAAATGGTTGCCTTCTACAAATCACTGTTGGACCCCAACGAACGCCCGGCTTTTCCAGATTCGTCGGAGGCACTGCGCGCAGAGTACGACAAACTGCTCTCGAAGGAGATCAGCAGCGACGACCTACCCGATGGCGAGCTCTTCCGAGCCGACTCCGTAGAAATCCACGACGGCGTAAGAGAGGTGCACAGGGCCCCGCGCAGCGAACACGACATTGAAACGCGGATGCAAACCTTCCTCGACTCTCAGTTCCGTGAAACGCATGTCCTCGTGAATGCGCTCATCGGTCATTTCATATTCGAGTACACTCACCCGTTCTACGACGGAAACGGACGCATGGGGCGATTTTTGCTTGCGTTCAAGGCGCTCGAGATTCTCTCCCCACCCACTTCAATGTCCCTGTCTCATCAGTTCTCGCTGCAACGGAAGAAGTACTACGCGGCCTTCATAGATGCAGAAAATAGTATGAACTTTGGAGAAGCGACATTCTTTCTCAAGGCAATGCTCGAAATGCTGGTCGATGCCCAAGAAGACTTAGAATCATCTCTTGACCAAAAACACGCCCAACTGAGGAGTTTGCAAGACACTCTATCGGCGTTAAAGCGTGATCAGTATGAACGCGGTCTCCTATTCCTAGCGGCGCAAGCACTGCTTTTTGGACCAGACCTCCCCATTCCACTGAAGGAGGCAGCAGCCGCCATGGAAAGGTCTTGGAACACCCTCCGCCCCGTTGCAGACAAACTCGAATCTGAGGGACTGCTGCACTCAGTATCAAAGCGCCCACTCACCCTTGAGCTGACGGAACTAGGCAGAAGGCACCTGGATCTGATGTAACTCCTGCACGGTGGGCGTCGAAAAGCGAAAAGCCCTACTGGAAGTTCAGGTACGCGCGCGACGGAGTGGGGCCACGCTGCCCCTGGTACTTCGAACCGAGCGCGCCCGTGCCGTACGGGACTTCGGCGGGCGACGACATGTTGAAGATCGCGAGCTGGCCCACCTTCATGCCCGGCCAGAGCGTGATGGGCAGGTTGGCAACGTTGGACAGCTCGAGGGTGATGTGGCCGGAAAAGCCCGGGTCGATGAAGCCCGCGGTGGAGTGCGTGAGCAGGCCGAGGCGTCCGAGCGAGCTCTTGCCTTCCAGGCGGCCGGCCAGGTCCGCAGGCAGCGTGAAACACTCGAGCGTGGACGCGAGGACGAACTCGCCGGGGTGGAGGACGAACGCCTCGCCCTCGGGGACCTCCACGGCCGTGGTGAGGTCGGGCATCTCCAGCTTCGGGTCGATGTGCGTGTACTTCGAGTTGTTGAAGACGCGGAAGAACTTGTCCATGCGCACGTCGATCGAGCTCGGCTGCACCAGGGCAGCATCGTAGGGGTCGATGCCGAGCTTGCCGGAGTCGATAGCGTCGCGGATGTCATGGTCTGAAAGAAGCACGCCACAAGCATACGGCAGGCTCGTTTTCCGTTTCAGCGGGGGACGGTGCTAAAGTGTTGCCATTGTCGCGCTGATTCGGCGCGGCAGAATGCCGGCGTAGTTTAGTGGTAGAACATCAGCTTCCCAAGCTGAGAGTGCGAGTTCGATTCTCGTCGCCGGCTCCAATTTGATGAGGCCCGCTTCCCCGCTTCGTACCGGGAGGCGGGCTTTTTTGTGTGCGGTTTTTGTGTGCGGTGTGTCTGGCTCGGGGCGGGGTTGGGGGTTTGGCCTGTTTGACGAGGGCAGGGTGACGAAGTCGCGGAATTTTTGTCGCACCCTCGTCATCCTGTCCTCGTCATGTAGGGACTCAGAAGGAGGCACCTAACCGCCGGAGCTCCGTCCGCCTACGCCCAGCACGCCCCGATCGGCTGGGCGGCGAGCACGGCGACCTCGCCCGATGCGGCCTCCAACACCCGCCACTTCGGGTGGTAGCGCCACCCGGTGGCCAGCACGTTGGGGTTGTGGAACCAGCCCTGGACCACGCCGTCGTCGGTAGCAAACGTCACGCGCGTGCCCTCGACCTGCAGGATCTCCACCCGTGTCCACCCGCCGGCCTCGCCGTCGCGTGAGTTCGCGGCGCGGGTGACCGGGATCCAGTGCGGGCGGTGGCCATCCGCCACGAGCCTGCAGTGGGTGTGATCCACCGCTGCGTAATCGCGGGCGGGCGGCAGCGGGACCTCCTCGCCGGGGACGCCTCCCTCCGCAGCGGCCGCGCGCAGACGGTTGCGCTCCGGCGAGTACTCAAAGTTCGTACCCACCCGCTGAACCACGTCGAAGGCCGCGAGCTGGGTGCCAAACACGCGGACGTGCAGCTCACCACCAGCGGAAAAGGTCAGTACGGTCTGGTTGATGTTGTCCAAAGTGGCGGGAAGCCACGACGTCAAAGCCATGAGGGCTCTCCTTGGAAGGTCGCACTTTCGGCGCGCGGTGTTGCAAACGCCGACAGATCTTCTCCCGGGGGCACCGTGCGCGATCTGCGCGGTTGCCAGCCGACGGGCCGGGAGGCCTTGCTCAAATCACACTGCAACAGCAGTCACTAGAAAGAGCGCGTCGGACTTCTTGATCCGTCGACCAGAATATCGGAGCGAAAACTCCCGGTCAAGGAAGCGCGCAACCACATATGCTGGATACGCATGAAGCTCGCCACCATGATCGTCGCCGGCTCGGCCGCACTCGGCGCGGCCAACGCCGCGCGCAACCGACCACCGCTGCCCTTCAACGACCCGGACTTCTCGCCCTCGTACACCACCCCGGTCATGTACATCCACGGCGTAACCAGCCGCGCCCGGGCGTTTCGCCCCAACGCGGAGCGCCTGCGCGACGAGGGCTTCTGGGTGTGGGGCGCCGACTACGGCGACATGCTCGCCCCCGGCTTCTACGGCATGGGCAATCTGGACAGCATCATCGAGGACGTGCACGCAAACGTGGACCACGTGCTGAAGCAGACTGACGCGGAGCGGGTGGACATCGTGGCGCACTCACAGGGTGGGCTCATGACCAAGCTGTTCATCGCCAACGGGGGCGCGCCGAAGGTGCGGCGCGTGGTCGCCATGGGCGCGAACTTCCACGGCACCGACGTGCGCGGCCGCGCTCCCCGCTTCACCCCGTTCATTACGCGGCACCCGCGGGCGGCGTCGGCGTTGGCGTCGCCAGGCGTGATCCAGCAGCTCGCGGACTCGCCGTGGGTGCGTACGCGTCTCAACGTGCCCGATACGGTGCCGGGCATCGTGTACACGTCGCTGTACTCGCCCGCGGACGTGCTGGTCACGCCCAATGCGACGTCCATGCTGGCCGCCGTCGACGGGGCGGACGTGGTGAACATCAACGTCGCCGACGCTTATGACGGCTACGCCCCGCGGCACGCGCTGATGGAACGCGACCCGGTCTTCACCGAGCTCACGCTGTGGGGCCTCACCCGCGAGCGCGGGGAGCACACCCCGCCGCCCATCCCGTGGGCATAAACGGGACCTAGCCGCACTTCACAATCGGCTCGGGGTCGTAGACCGTGGTCTGGGTCTCCTGGTCGATGAGGTTGCCGGAGAGGTCGTAAATGCTCCGGGTGTCCGAGGTGGTGAACCCGGGCGAGCCGCTGGAGGGGCTGCACGTCGCGCCCGAAAGGTTCATCGTGTTCGGCTGGGTCTGCGCCCAGCGCCCGCCGTTGGCGGACTCGACGCGCACCGTCTTCACTCCCATGAGGCTCACGGTGAGCTCGCCGCCGCTCACACCGGTCTGGATGCGCACGGGGTGGTTCGAGTCGTTGCGGAACTGCAGGTCGATCGCGCCCTCGTAGACGGTGGCCTCGCGGCCCGCCGGGTAGCGGGAGATGTAGTAGGAGTGCGGCGTGTGCGCGATGTCAGTCATGCCCGCGAAGTACGCGGCGTTGTAGAGCGTTGTCGCGAACTGGGAGATGCCTCCGCCCACGGCCATGTCGGAGTGGCCGTTGAGGATGATGCCGGACTCCACGTAGCCCTGGGCCGTGCCGCGCGGCCCGGTGTAGCCGTTGAGCGAGAAGGTCTCGCCCGGGTTCACAATCGCACCGTTGACGGTCTGCGCCACCAGCGCAATATTGGTGCCGGACGGCCCCGAGAAGCCGCCGGTGGTGAAGGACCCGACCTCCTCGTTGAACGTGGCGTTCTGCGCGTCTTCGGTGGTGAAGTCGGCCTCGACCGGGCGGTACGCGGCGTCCCAAGTGCGCTCGCCGTGGCCAAGGAGGCGGTCCTCGAATCCGTCGAAGGTCGCGTCCCAGTCCACCTCGGTGCCGTCCTGCGAGGGCTCGATCCCGCCGCCCTCGAGCACGCGCGCGTTGCGCATCTCGGTCTGCGTCCCGTCGAGCGCCTCACCAAGGATCGCGCACGCCACGTCGCGGTGCACGTCGGGCTGGATGCGCCCCTCCACGTTGTTGAACTGCACGACCTCGCCCATCCGCTCCTGCGGGATGGTCGCCGTCACGCCGTCGCGGCCGTTGACGGTCAGCGGCCCGCCCAGCGCGGCCTTGATCGGGCCGTCCATCGCCTGCGTGATCGCCGCATCATTGATCGCGGGCTCCACGGGTTGCGGCTCCACGTCCACGCCCTCCGGGTCGAGCCAGCCGTCCGTCACCGCAGCCTCCAGGTCGGCCGGGTTCACCTCTTGCCCCAGCTTCGGGTCGGTCACATTCGCCTTGCCGCCGTCGACGTGGATCGCGCCGTCTACCGGCGCCACGTACAGCTCGTCCTTCACCCGTGCCAGTTCTGGGTCGAGCTTGTGCTTATCGACGCTCCCCTGCACGTCCACCTCGTGCTGCGTAAACAGGCCCGTCAGCCGCGGGATCGGGTTCGCGGACTGGATCCCCGCCGCGTCGACAGTCGCCTGCCAGTCGATCCCCAGCCCCGCCGCCGCCGGCACGAGCTGGGCGCGCTTGTCTGCCGCCGAGACCTGGATTGGTTGCTCGGCGACGTCGCCAAGCTCTCCCTGCAGGTGCTCGCGCGCCTCGTCCGGCGACATGCCGCCGATGGCCACGCCGCCGACCGTGGTGCCGCGGGGGACGTTGCCGCGGTTGAGCGCCAGGTCCGCCAGGTATACGGCCAGGACGACGGCGAGCAGGCCAAGGACGGCGCCGAGCGCGATCTTGCCCGCCTTACCGGACGACCCGGCGCGGCGGTGCGACGAAGTTTGCCTGTGGGAAGTAGTCACCTGTCACAGGGTAGTAGATGGGGTAGTAGATGTAGCAACGAATTCGCATGCGTGGCTGGCCGCTGACTTACAGGCCGGTGTTGATCAGCTGCTGCTGGGCGCGCGCCGCGGCTTCGTTCACGCGCGCCTCGGGCAGCTCGCCCGACTGCACGGCGGCGACGACCCCGTCGATCACCTGCGGCACGTCCGCGCCCGAGGACCAAAGCGCCTGGTCCGCGCCCGCCGCGATCGCGCGCTTGACCGCCTCCGGCGTCGGTGCGTAGTCCAGGATGCCGCGCATGCCGGAGAGGTCGTCGGTGACCACGACGCCCTCGAACGGGACGCCGCCCGGGTAGTCGCCGTCGCGCAGGATGCGGTACGCCTCCGGGTTCAGGGAGCTGGGCACGCCCTCCGGCCCCATGCCGGGGACGATCATGTGGCCCATCATCACGCTCGAGCGCGGGAAGCGCTGCAAAAGCGGGCCGAACGGGCGCATGTCCAGCTCGCGCACCTGGTCCAGCGGCGGCGTCACGGCGAGCTGGTGATGCGTGTCGCCGGAAGCGCGGCCGTGGCCGGGGAAGTGTTTGAAGGTGGGGGTGACGTTGGCGTCGATAAGCCCCTGCGCAAACAGCGTGCCCACGCGCACGACCTCGTCCGGGTGGCCGCTGAACGCGCGGTCGCCGACGATGTCCAGGCCGGAGACATCAAGGTCCAGGAGCGGGGCGTAATCCACGTTGACGCCGCGCCCGCGCAGGGAACGGCCGATGTCGTAGCCGGTGCCCCGAATGACCTCGGGCGGGCGGGCGGCCAGCTCGCGCGGGGCCATGAAGCTGCCCATCACGTCGGTGTGACGCTGGACGCGGCCGCCCTCGAAGTCGATGGCTACGGAAAACGGGTGGTGGTACTGCGCGCGCAGCGCCTCGATGTTGTGGCCCTGCGCGGTAAGCAGCGCGGGGTCGGCCCAGCTCGGGATGATCAAGCCACCGACGCCCTGGTCGAGCGCGGCGCGGGCCTGCGCCTCGTTGGTCACGCCGACCACCATCAGCGACGCCACCCGCGCGCGCAAGTCCGCAGGGACGCGCTGCTGCGCCGGGCTTTGCGGCGCGCTCGGGGCCGGCTGCGGGGCGGGCGGGACGACCGCGGCGGGCTCCTCTGACTGTTCTGACTGTGCAGTCTGTGTGGGTTCTTGCGGGGCCGTGTCGTCGTGCTCGGGGCGCGCGGTGAGGGCGGCGACGAGCAGCGCCACGGCGAGCACGCCGCCGACGCACACGGCGACCGCCCGGTTCCGCTGCAGCATCTTGGACACGCGCGCCCCCTTTGAGTTGGAAGAAACGGTACCAGTGTAGTCGTGCTGGTAGGCTCATGCGCATGTCCCACCAAGTTCTGCGCCTGCCTGCATCGTTGCCGCGCCGTGCCGCCAACCCGGTGATCGCCTCCGCGGTCGTCGGCGCCGTGCTCGGGGTGGTTGGCGTGCTGGGCGTCGCCTCCGTCTCCGGGCAGAGCACCGTGCCCGAGGGCGGGGCCGTGGCTGCGGACGATGCCGTGCTGGGCGGGCCGGAGTACGGCTCTCGGGAGTAGCCGTTGCGCGCACACATTGGCGGCTGGGTGCTGCTGGCACTCACCGTCCTGCTGCAGCCGCCCGGCCGGGTCGCCGCCGACACCAAGCTGGACCTCTCCGTCGACCCGGCGCGCTTCCTCGCCCGCGCCACGCACGCCTACACCGACGAGTTCCCCCTGGGCCAGGTGCAGAACCAGGCCTACGGCTACCTCTTCCCGCAGGGCCCGTTCTTCCTGCTCACGCACTTCGCCGGGGTGCCGGAGTGGGTGGCGCAACGCGCCTGGTGGACCCTCCTTGTGTGCCTGGCGTACTCGGGCGCACTGATCCTGGCGCGCCGCACCGGGGTGCGCGGCCGCGTCCCGCAGGTCACGGCGGCGCTGCTCTACGCGCTGTCGCCGCGCATCCTTACCACGCTCACCGCGATCTCCTCGGAGGCGTGGCCGGTGGCGCTCGTGCCGTGGACGCTTATCCCGCTCGCCCGGGCCCGCCCGCGCGTCGTCGGCGCGGTGCTCGCGGTCGCGGCGATGGGCGCGGTCAACGCTACGGCCACCATCGCCGCCTGCGTGCCCGCGCTCATCTGGCTGTTGTGCCGCCGCGAATACGCCCGCGCCGCCTGGTTCGCCCTCGGCGCGGCGGCGGTGTCCGCGTGGTGGATCGGGCCGCTGCTGGTGCTCGGCCGCTACTCGCCGCCGTTTACGGAGTTCATCGAGTCCGCCTCCGTCACCACCGCCTGGCTCAACCCCGTGGAGGTCCTGCGCGGCGCCACCAGCTGGGCGCCGTTCGTGGACGCCGAGCGCACCGCCGGCTTCCTCGTCGTCGGCGAGCCCGTCTTCGTCCTGGCCACCGCGTTCGTGGCCGGCTTCGGCCTCGTCGGCCTCGCGCGCCGCAACGTCCCGTGGCGCAGCACGTGGGTGGTCATGCTCTGCCTCGGGTTCGCCCTCTTCTGCTCCGCGCATTTCTGGGCCCCGCTTCTCGACGGCCCCCTCGCCCCCTTCCGCAACCTGCACAAATTCGACCCACTCGTCCGCCTCCCCCTGGCCATCGGCGTGGGCCACCTCCTCGCCCGGATCAACCGCCCCCGCGCCGTCGGCGTGGTCCTCACCGCCGCGGTCGCGGTGGCGCCGGCGTGGTCGCTGCGCCTGCTCCCCGACGGCACGTGGACGGAGATTTCGCCCGAGTGGGTCGCCGCCGGCGAGTGGCTGGAGGAGCACGCCGCGGGCACCCGCACGCTGGTCGTGCCGTCGGCCTCGTTCGCCCGCCAGACCTGGGGCTGGACTCGCGACGAGCCGATCCAGGCGCTGACCAGCACCCGCTTCGCGTTCCGCGACGCCGTCCCCCTCGCCGACCCGGAAGCCATCCGGGGCCTCGACGGCCAGGTGCGCGCGGTGGACCCGGAGGCGCTGCGCGCCATCGGCGTCGGCGCGGTGGTAGTGCGCCACGACCTGGAGACCGGCCCGCCCGCCACCACCGCCCCGCCGGTAGACCCCGCCTACGCGGCGCGCAACCTCGGCGAGCCCACCGTGAGCTTCCGGGACGAGGGAGACGACACGGGCGTCGACATCTACCTCCTCGAGCCCCAGCGCGACGCCATGATCACAGACGCGGAACCGGTCACCGTCGACGGCGGCGGCGAGGTCCTCCCGCTGCTGTGGGCGCGGTGGGGGTACTTCCCGGCGCGGCTCGTCGATAGGCATGCGAACGTGGTCACGGACACCCCGGCGCTGGCCGAGCGCAACTACGGTACGCTCCGCGGCGCGCAGTCCGCGCCACTGGCGCAGGGCGAGGGCGGCAACGTGGGCAACCGGCTGCCCGACTACCCGTCGGCCGGCACGCGCGTCGGTGTCGCCGAGGACGGCGGGCAGGTGCGCGCCTCCTCCTCCGCCGCGGACGCGAACGCGTTCGGCGGGGCGGTCGCCGGGGCGTCGCTGACCAGCGCCTTCGACGGCGCCCCGGAGACCGCGTGGTGGCCCGCGCCGGGCGACCGCCACCCGTGGATCGAGGTGCCGCCGGTGGCGGAGTCGCTCACGCTCACCGCAACGCGCACCACCACCGTGGAGCTCACGGGCGGGGCGCAGCGCCGCGTCACCCTCGTCGCGGGCGAGCCGCGCACGATCCGCGCGCCTGGCACCACGCGCATCGGGCTCACCGAGCGCGCCGGCATCGCGGAGGTAGACGCGGGCGTGTCCCGCACCGTGGAGGTCCCCGGCACTGCCGACACCTACTTCTTCCAGCGCCACTTCCCCGAGACGCAGATGATCCAGCGCCGCTTCACCACCGCCGTCGACGCCACGTGGCACCTCGACGCGCCCGCCACCATCGACGGCACCCGCTACCCCGCCGGCCCCGTCCACCTGCCCGCGGGCCCCCACGACCTGTTCACCCGCCGCGACGCCGTCGCGCTCACCCGCGGCGAGGCGCCGACACCCAATTGGTCCCCGCTCCCCGACACGCTCGCCCCCGCCGACCACGCGCGCACCATCATCACCACCCGCGCGTTCAACTCCGGCCTGCGCGCCACCGTCGGCGGTCACGCGCTCGAGCCCACGCTTATCGACGCCGCGACCCAGGCCTTCACCGTCCCCGCCGGAGCCTCCGGCGAGTTCCGCATGTACTTCGCCGGCGAGGCGACCTACCGGTACTCCCTCCTGCTCGGCGGCGCGTTCAGCGCCCTCGTCGCGCTGGCGTGCCTGGTGGCAGTGGTGCGCAGGCGGGGCGACGGCGGCATGGCCGATCCGCCGGAGCTGCCCCGCGTCGACCGCGCCGCGCCGCTGCTCGCCACCGTCGCCGTCGTCGCCGCCGGCCCGGTCGCGGGGCTCGTCGCCGCGGTCTCTGCGTGGGCTATCCGGCGCTTCACCGTACTGCCGTCCGCGTGGCTATCCGGTGGCGCGCTGGTGGTCGCCGGGCTGGTGCTGGCGAGGGCCTCGTGGCCGTCGGCAAGCTATGCGGGCGCTACGCTCCTGCCGGTTGTGGGGTGCTTCGCGGTGGCGTGCCTGGCGTGGCCGGACCGCGACGAGTAGCCAGCGCCGCGCGCACCACCCGCGCGCCGGGCACCTCCACGAGCTCGTAGGAGACGTAGCCCACGGCCAGGCTCGCGGCCGCCGTCACCCCCAGGACCAGCCAGAAGTGTCCGCCGAAGACGGGCACCCCGAGCACCGGAAACACCAGGTCCAGCACCGCCATGTGCCACAGGAACACGGAGTATGACCAGCGCCCGGCCAACATCGCGGGCCGCGTAGACAGCAGCGTCCCACCCTCCCTCGGCCCGAGCGCGTAGGGCGCGACGAACAGGGCGGCGAAGAGCGCGCCGAGCAGGACGCGCACGTTGAACTCGACCGGCGTGGGGTGGATCAGCCCCTCCGGTCCGACGACCCCGGCGAACCACGCCACCGGCATGGCCAGCAGCGGGAACGGCCAGCGCGGGCCGCGATAGCGCACGCCGGCGCGCTCCAGTTCCGCGCAGACAAGCCCCACCGCGAACCAGGGCGCGTACGACGGCGGCCAGATCTGCAGGTTGACCACCTCCGGGTTGGAGAGCGGCTGGATGAGCCACGGCCAGGCCAGCCCCGCCACCACCGCCGCGGCGAGCACCCTCCTGCGCGCCCGCCCGCCGCGCGCCAGGTACAGCGGCAGGACCAGGTAAAACGCTACCTCCACACACAGCGACCACATCTGGGTCAGCCCCGCGATCAGCCCATCGGGCACGTAGATCTGCAGCATGAGCAGGTTCGCGACCGCCTGGCCCACGCCCACCCCGCTTAAGGCGGGCAACGCGAGCAGGGCCACCACCACGCACACCACGTACGCGGGCGCGATGCGCGCCGCTCGGCGCGCGAGGTACCCGGGCCGCGGCCCGCGCCGGGCGAGGACGAACGCGGACAGGGCGTAAAACACGGCGACGAAGTAGTCGAAGCGCGCGAGCAGTGGCGAGTGGTTCGCGGTTTGGAAGGCAACGTGCGTGGTCAGGATCCCGAGGGCGGCGACGGCGCGCAGGCCCTCGAGTTCCGGCAGTAGGTTAGAGTTTCGAGTGTGGTTTTCGGTGAGCTTTTCGATGTGGACATTGTAAAGAAGCGCAAACTTGCGTGGGCGGCGGGCATCGCCGTCGGCGCGCTAGCGTTCAACATTGCATCGCCGATCGTCATCGCACACCAGCGCACCATGCCCACCGGCACGTACGCGATGACCTTTGACGGCCCCGACGGCGAGCACTTCACCCGCACGACGACGTTGGAGAAGTCCACGGCCACTGACCCCACAACGGGCAAGGACAAGGACATCTACACGCTCTCCACCGAGCAGACGGGCCCGAACGCGTTTACTGATTCCTTCCAGATCAACCGCACCACCGCCTTCCCGGAGAAGGACCGCCAGGGCCTCGGCGCCTACCTGCCGTACCGCCCGGAGCGCCGCTCGTACCCCTACTTTGACCCCGGCGCGCAGGCCACGGTCCCGCTGGACTACCTCGGCCCGGGCTCCGTCGGCGGCCTGGACACGTACCAGTACCGCGCCACGCTGCCCGATGGCACCCAGCGCACGGTCAATGCGGAGCGGCGCACGGGCACGCTTGTCGACGAAACCTGGTCCCTCCCCTCCGGCGTCTGGGCGCTCAATGACGCCTCCAAGTCCGCGGCGGTGGACCGCGCCCGCAGCGAAACGACGTGGCTGCGCGCGCTGCAGATCATGGCGCTGCTGACCCGGTTCGTCGCCGCAATTGCAATCGTGTGGGCGTTGGTGCTCCTTGCGCGCCGCCGCTAAGTATCTGCTGCCCGCCTACGGCACCCTGCTGGTGCTGGGCCTGACCTGGCCGTTTTTCCTGCCCGGTGAGGCGTTTGCGCTCCGCGACATGATGGTGCTGCCCGACATGGCGCTCACCCGCGCCTCGCTCGGCTTCGGCGACCTGCCCGCCCGCAACGTGCCACAGGACGCGCTGCTGGGCCTCGTCCCGTTCCCGGTCCTGCTCGTACGCGTGCTCGTCATCGGCGCGGCCGCCGCCGCGGCCTTTGCCGGCCACCGACTGGGCACCCACCCGCTGGGTAAGGCGGCGGCGATGACGGTGGCGGTGTGGAACCCGCTGGTCATCGAGCGTCTGCTGCAGGGCCAGTGGTCGCTCGCCGTCGCCGCGTGGCTCATTCCCCTGGTCGCGCTGGGTGGAAGGGCGGGTCCGGTGGCGCAGTGGGTGGCCTCGTTCACTCCCACTGGGGCGATCGCTGCCGCCTGCTTCGTGCGCGACCGGGCGGGCGTGGTCGTCGCGGTGCTGGCGTGTGCGCCGTGGGTGGTGGCGGGTGCGCTCGCTACCGGCGGCGGGACCGCGACCCCCGAGAGTGCTGCGGCGTTCGCGCCGCGCGCGGAACAGTACGTGGGCACGCTTGGCGCGCTCATGGGGCTGGGCGGCATTTGGAACGGGGCGGCGGTCCCGGCTTCGCGCGAGGTCGGCTTTGCCCTGTTCGGTATTCCGCTGTTCGTGCTGCTCGGGCTGGGGTGGCGTGCGGTTCCGCGCCGCTGGCTGGCGTTGGCGGCCGCGGGTTTCGCTATCGCGCTCGCGTCCTGGGCGGGCCTGACCAACCCCGTGGTCACGCACGTACCCGGTGGCGGTTTGCTCCGCGACGCGCAGAAGTGGCTCATCCTGGCTATTCCGGCGTTCGTCGCGGCGGCGGGGGCGCTGACCCCGCGTCGCGCCGCGGCCGCGTTGGCGTGTGCGCTGTTGCAGGTGCCGGACGGTGCGGTGAGCGTCGCAAAGCTGCGCCCCGCCGCTGTCGAGTGCCCGGCGGTGGAGGCCGCGGGCCGCGATGTGTATTTCGCTGAGCGTGCGCCGCTGACGCTCGTGCGTGGCGAGCCGACCGTCGATGCGGCGCCGAAGTGTATGAATGTCGTGGAGTCCGGGGCTTTGCTTGTCGACGCCACCCTCATCGATCCCCCATCGCCACGGTGGGTCGCGGCGCGCGAGGCTGTGTCGGAGGAGCCGGTCGATGTGGCGCGGCTGTGTGAGCTCGGGGTGGGGCTGGTGGTGTACCCGGACGGGCGGGTGCTGGAGACCGGCGCACCCGCGCGCGGGCTGCCGCCGGTGGGGATTGCGCTTTTCGCGGGTTACGTCGCGTCGTTAGGCTACGCGGTATCTGCGGGGAGGCGCTCGCGCAGCTCGGCGGCGAAGGTCTCGGGGTCGGGCACGGAAACGGCGTAGTCGCCGTCTGCGGTGTTGATGCGTACTGTCGGGCCACCGACGGAGTAGCACTCAGCGCCGTCGACCTTCCGTGGGCCGCTTAAGTGCGGTGGGGAGAACATCCAAGACCACACGCTCGGTTGCGGGCCTGCCTCTTCGACGCCGGTGATCCGATCCAGCGGGATCGCGGTTTCTCGGCCTGCAAGGCGCAGCTGCAGGGCGGAGTTACCTCCACGGTCGTCAACGCAGACGTGCAGCGTGATGCGCGAGTAAAAGAAGGCGTAGGCGGCGAAGCATGCCAGGAGAATCCAGCTGAACGGATCGGAGCGGAATCCACCTACGAGGGGCACCACCATCACCGTGGCCACAATCAGGATGGCCAAAGGGACGCCGTTTACCCTGCGGTCTCGTTCCAGGTTGGTCATGTCACAAGCGTAACAGTGTTCACACTTATTTATATTCACGCATATATGGATCACTGAAATTTCGTAGGCAAACCCGCTTACCAGCGTATATTCCGTTTTTAGTTGGCCCACTCCAATAAATGAGCAGACCCAATCATTGAAATCCTTGCATGATTAAACCCACGCCACTAAAGTTAACCGCAGATGAACAAAAGGTTACGTACCCGGTAGTCCGGGGGAACTACCCCAAGACACAGCAAAGGAGACCCTCATGAAGGACATCAACAACATCGACTTTTCTATTATCCGCGAGCGCGCACTGCGCAACATCCGCGAAGACCTTATCGCCGAGTGGTCCGACCGCTTCGACGCCGAAGAGATCGGCTTGGCCTTCGATTCCATTCTCAAGGCGCACCGCGACAGCGCGACCTTAGACCACTTCATCCCGGTCCTGGTCGAGGCTGAGATGAGCGCGCGCCTGCGCTCCGGCAACTTGTGGCCCGCCACTGCTGCGTAAACGTCGCAGACACAGGCGTCGCGTACGCGAGCCGCAAGCACAGCACAACCGCAGCCCCCTCCCCGCACAACGCGGGCCGGGGGCTGCGGTTTTTGCTATACTGTCCTGCTACATGCTGTCGGTAGCGGGAACCCCGGGCCGCGGCGTGCGTCTTAGCGAACACTCACCCGCGCCAGCCCGGGTAAGGCTGGAGACTCTGATCAGGCCCTTTGCCGCACGGCCACCCCTTGCATTGTGACGCGGCCTGCATCGAGCACACGAGCACTCCCCACCAGGGAACGCACAGATAACTGAGTATTACCGCAGTGTTGGAAGACGCACTCCCGCCACACCCGGGACCCGTGAGGGTTGGGATACGGGGACGCATACGCAAAAAGGAAAGGGGCCACCATGTTGCTTGCAGAGGCACTCGCACAACGCGCCGAGGCGCAGCACCGCCTAGACGAGCTGCGCTCCCGCCTGGTTGAGCAGGCGCGCGTGCAGGAGGGCGACGAGCCCGCCGAGGACCCAGCCGAGCTGCTCAAAGAGGCAGCGCACGTGCTGGAACAGATTGAGGTGTTGGTGCGCCGCATCAACCACACCAACTCGGTCACGCCTTTCGAGGGCGACGCCACGCTGACCGACGCAATCGCGCGCCGCGACGCGCTGGTCCGCGCGGGCCGCTTCTACTCCGCGGTCGCGGACTCGGCGACGGCGCGGATCGACCGCTACTCGCGTTCCGAGGTGCGCTACGTGCCCACCGTGGATGCGGCCGCACTGCGCAAGATGTCCGACGGCGCTGCCAAGGAGTACCGCCAACTGGATACGAAGATCCAGCAGCTGAACTGGGCCACTGAGCTGCGGTAACTAGCGCTTGGCGCCAACCACGCTGCGCAGCACCGCGGCGAACTTCTCTCCCGTTGCCGCCCACGAGTACTTTTCCGCCCGCGCCTGGGCGGCGGCGCCGAGGCGGCGGCGCAGTGGGGCGTCGACAAGCAACTGCTCCACTGCCTGCACAAACTCGGCCTTTGTATCGACGAGCTGGCCGGTTTCGCCGTCGATGATGGAGTCGTTGACGCCGCCGGCGCCGCGGTAGCCGACCGTCGGCACGCCGTGCTGCGCGGCCTCAATGACTGCGATACCCCACCCTTCCTTCGCGCTCGGCATGAGGTGCAGCGCCGCGCGCGAGAGGATCGCGTGCTTATACGCGTCGTTGACATGCCCGTGGAAGCGGATCTCCGCCCGCCCCGCCGCGTACTCGCGCAGTTTATCCTCCCACCAACCGGAACCGAGGATGTCCAGCACCACGTCCTCGTGCCCAGCCACCGCGTCGATCGCGTGCTCGATGCGCTTGTGCGGCACGAGCCGCGACAAGGTGACCACGTGCACCTTGCCGTCGTCGGGCACCACGGGCAGCTCGTCCGGGATCGGATCCACGCCGTTTTCCACAATCGCAATGTCGCGATCGCGCACGCCGAGCGCCACCAGATCGCTTTTCGACGCCTCGCTCACCGTCACGTACCGCGCACCCCGGTACACCCGCGGCGCCACCTTGGACTCCAAAAACCAACCCAGCCGCCCGATGACGGGGCCCGCCACCGGCCACTGATCCTTGTGGCAGTGGTGCGTGAGCAGCACGACCGGGCGGCGCGTGAACATGCGCGCGAAAAATGGGATCCCGTTTTGCGTATCCACGATCACGTCCGGCCGGTTGCGCCAGATCGACAGCGGCGCCAGCGCGTACACGCCGTACTTACCGCCGGCGCGCTCGAAGCGGATGCCGCCACGAGTGCTGCGCCGCGGCGCATCGGTGTGGCTCGAGGTGCGGAAAATGACCTCGTGGCCCTGCGCCGCGAGGTACTCGCCAACGCGTTCCAGGTAGCGTTCGCTGCCGCCACCCTGCGGGTGGGTGGAGTCGCGCCAGCACATCAGCAGTATCTTCATTGCTATGTACCGTACCCGCCGCCTCGCCACCCTGGCGCGTTCGCTGCGCCTTCTGCGCTCGTTTGCCTACGAGCAGTTCCGCCCCGCCGTGTTCTACTCCGGCTTGGCGCGCGACACCCGCTCGCTTCTCGACGCCCTGTGGCAGGACACCACGTCCCCCAGCCCAGCCGGCCTCACCGGCCGTGCTGTGTTGGACGTCGGCGGCGGCCCCGGCTACTTCGCCGATGCTTTTTCGGACACTTTCTACATCGGCATGGAACCCGACGTCTCCGAGCTTTCCGCCGCAGGGTTATCGGGCTACGGCGCGGTGCGCGGCGACGGGGCGCACCTGCCCTTTGCCGACGGCTCATTCGACCTCGTGTACTCCTCCAACGTGGCCGAACACATCCCCAACTGGCGCGCCATGGGCGAGGAAATGCTGCGCGTGGTCAAACCCGGCGGGCTGGTCGTACTGTCTTACACCGTGTGGCTAGGCCCCTTCGGCGGCCACGAGACTGGGTTGTGGGAGCACTACGTTGGCGGCGAGTTCGCACGCCGACGCTACGAGCGCACTCACGGAAAACCGCCCAAGAACGTGTGGGGCACCTCCCTGTTCGCGGTCTCGGCCCGCGAAGGGCTCAAGTGGGCGGAATCAACCGGCCGCTTGCTCACCGCCTTCCCGCGCTACCACCCGCATTGGGCCTGGTGGCTCACGCGCGTGCCCGTCCTGCGTGAGTTTGCGGTAACGAACCTGGTGCTCGTCTTGCGGGGCTAAACTATCCTCACACTCACGAAAATCCGATGAAAGGTAGGACCTCATGCAACTCCCCGCCCAGCTCCAGCGCGCCCTCAAGGGCCTTCCCCTCGATCCGCAAGCGGCCGGGGCAATCGCCGTCGCCGCAGTCACAGCCGTCGCGCTGATTGTGGGGGCAGTCCTCGGCACCATGCCATCTGCTGCCCCAACGGCCGCACCTCAGGGCAAGAAGTCCGTGATCCAAGTCGTTACCGCCGACGGCGCGTCCGCCGGGGTGTGCGCGATCGGCGGGCTGCGCCAAGAAAAGGTGCACTATACCGACGAGGATTCCCTGTACTACTGGGAACTTCAGCCCGGTGAGGAGCGCATCACCGCGTCGTGCCCGAGCGTGGCGGCCTTGTCTTCCGGCAAACGTCGCTTGGAGGGCAAAGCAACCGTCGAAAACTTCGACGCACCGCAAGTTGTCAAAATCGTTGTTCAATAGTGGCGATCAAGAGACGTACAAGGAGTATCGTGGAACCGCAGTCCCACTTCACTTCCGAATTTGCGGGATCGGCTAACACGACGCGGCGACACGTCACGATTGCATACGCTTTCCTCTCAGTCGCCCCTTAGACCGCAAACACCGTCTACCCGGTTTGGCTGCCCCCGCCCGGGAACCATTTTGGGGCTTCGGCCGGTTCCGGTCGACCGACATGGCGTTTCCCTAGGTCGCGACCGCTGTCTACGAAGAAAGTTCCCAAGACCACCGCCTCTTCGCACCAGATTCCAGGTTTTCGGCGAGCGGGTTAGCAAAACCCCAGGTCGCGCAAACCTCATGCAGGAATTTGGTGTGCGCCCGGCCTACCATCACGCCTCAAAACCGTTTAAAGCGTGCGCTTAAAAGCGAGCGATGCAGGTCGCGCATTTTCAACCGACCCCGCCGATTTCCGGCGACCAGCATCGCACGCTTTAAACACCTCGACCGGAACAAAACCGCCCGACCACACAGGTCAACGACGGCGTGGGGTACGCAAGGTGAATCTGAAATTCATTGGGCTCCACACGTAATTTGACCCGTGCCCATGAGGACACGGATCAAATTACGCTGGAAAACTCTCACGCAACAAGCGTGTGATCTACCAGTTCTGGAGCAAGCGGGCCCCTAGTGGCGACTGCAACGTCACCTTCATGGAGGAAGTGGAACTGATCAGGATGCACTCGTCAGGCGATCCTGGAATATTCCCTTCGTACACCCGAACTTTTACTGATGTTGCGGTTTCCGATGTCTCTGCACGGTATCCGTAGCAAGTTTCGGTTCCGGCGGGGAAGAACACGCGTATTTGTGTGGGGCTGATTACTTGGTAGCCCGACCATTTGACTTGACGCTCATTTTTGAGATCGTTGCGCGCCTCCACGTCGGAGGGTTGTTGCCGCGTTTTGTGGACGATCCCCATTGCGCTGCTGAGTTCGTCGCCGACAGGGGTGGCTGAGACTATTCCTACCGCACTACCCACCACCGCCAACACCGCTAAAATAGCGCCGATCAAATGTACATTTTGTGCGTTCAGCCCCACGTTTATGCCGAATTTAGATAATATGCCAGACATATTCGCTCCTTACTTCACTGGCCGACTTGCCGTTGAATCAGCTTCTTCTCCGATGAATGATTCCTGAGCATGGACTGCCACTGGCGCCACAGCCATGGCCAGACAAGCCGATGATGCCAGGACTGTAGCCCGGTTGAAGATCTTTCTGATATGGGAGTTGAGATACATGACAGCTCCTTGGGTAGGGATGAAGGCTGCGTTCGTATGAGATAAACACATTATAACGACACCATCACGAGCGTTACTCTTTTTCAATATTGTGATATGTGACATAGTTTACCTTTGGGACTGACATCGAAAATACATATGCACCCCACCTGCGGTGACTCTCGTTGAATGCCTACCCAGAACAGTTCCACACCAAGACGGATCAAACCACTACCTTCCCTACGCAGGGCAGATTACGGGCGCGCCTGAGACTGGGTCGTAAAGGACGCGGGCTTCGATGCCGTAGACGTCTTGGAGGAGTTCGGGGGTGAGCACGTCGAGGGGTTCGCCGTGCGTGATTACGCGGCCGGCTTTCATGACCAGGAGTTCGTCGCAGTAGCGGGCGGCGAGGTTGAGGTCGTGGTGTTCAGAAGACTGAAATGGTAGCGGTGTGGTGAGTATCTGGTAGCGCCTGAGGGCTGTCCGCGCCGCAGCTCACGGCAACGTGGCCATCGCAATGCAAAGCTCTGAACGAATGCTGCGCATGTTGCGCCCACAGGTCACACAGGATGCTAAGCAACACCTGAAGGATATAGATATGTCTGAAGAGGAGCGTGCGATCGTCCTGATGATTAGCAAGGGTTATACCAATTGGCAGATTGCACAGCGCCTCAACTACGCAGAAATCACCATCAAGAAGAAGGTCTCTGCTCTCCTCCGGGAATACGGAATGCAGAACAGAGCAGAGCTAGCGACACTTGCCGCAAAATTCGCATAACAAAAGGCCCGCCAATCGGCGGGCCTTTCCTCATGCGCGAGGGCTAGCTGCGCGCTGCCTTCACGCGCTCAGCAAGCTGGTCGAGCTGGTCGAACAGTTCCTGCGGTACGCGGGAGCCGAGGCCCTCGAGGTAATCGCGGCCGTCCGCCACGTCGTGAGCCCACAGCTCCGGATCCGGGTAGAGCGCCTCCTTGACATCCTCGGCCGGGGTGTCCAGGCCGGTCAGGTCCAGGTCCTCCACCCGTGCGGTGTGGCCAACCGGGGTCTCCTCGGCCCCGACCTTGCCCTCGATGCGCTCCACGACCCACTTGAGCACCCGGGAGTTCTCGCCAAAGCCCGGCCACAGGAAGCGACCGTCCTCGCCGCGGCGGAACCAGTTGACCAAGAAGATGGACGGCAGACGGTCGCCACCGCGCTCGCCCATGTCCAGCCAGTTCTGGAAGTAGTCACCCACGTTGTAGCCGATAAACGGCAGCATCGCCATCGGGTCGTGGCGCAGGGAACCCACCTTTGCTTCCGCAGAGGCAGCGGTCTGGCCGGAGGAGAGCATCGCGCCGATGAGGGTACCGTGCTCCCAGCTCAGCGCCTGGGTGACCAGCGGGACGGTGTCCGGGCGACGGCCACCGAACAGGATTGCGTCCAGCTTCACACCACGCCAGTCGTCGAACTCCGGCGCAGCGGTCGGGCACTGCTTGATCGGTACGCAGTAGCGGGAGTTCGGGTGCGCCGCCTTCTCGGCGGAGTCCGGGGTCCAGTCGTTGCCGCGCCAGTCGATGAGGTGGGCCGGCGGTTCGCCGTCCATGTCCTCCCACCACACGTCGCCATCATCAGTGAGCGCAACGTTGGTGAACAGGGTGTTGCCCGGCTCCATGGAACGCATCGCGTTCGGGTTGGACGTGTAGTTCGTGCCCGGCGCAACGCCGAAGAAACCGTTCTCCGGGTTCACGGCATACAGGCCGTCCTCCTTGAGGTGCAGCCACGCAATGTCGTCGCCCACGACCTCGGAGGTCCAGCCCTCCAGCGTCGGGGTAAGCATGGCCAGGTTGGTCTTACCGCACGCCGACGGGAACGCCGCAGCGACGTGGTAGTTCTTGCCCTCCGGGCTGGTGAGCTTGAGAATGAGCATGTGCTCGGCCATCCAGCCCTCTTCACGCGCCATGACGGAGGCGATACGCAGCGCGTAGCACTTCTTGGCCAGGATGGCGTTGCCGCCGTAGCCGGAACCGTAGGACCAGATCTCCTTGGTCTCAGGGAACTGGGAGATGTACTTGGTGTCGTTGCACGGCCATGCAACGTCCTCTTGGCCCGGCTCGAGCGGAGCGCCGACGGAGTGGAGGCAGTGGACGAACTTGTCGCCCTCAATCTTGTCCAGGGCCTCCTGGCCCATGCGGGTCATGATGCGCATGGATATGACCACGTAGGCGGAGTCGGTGAGCTGGACGCCGAGCTTCGGATCCGGATCACTAATCGGGCCCATGCAGAAGGGCACCACGTACATGGTGCGACCCTTCATGGAACCGGAGAAGTGCTCGAGCATTTCCTCCTTCAACGCGGCCGGCTTCATCCAGTTGTTGGTCGGGCCGGCGCCCTCCTCTTCCTCAGTAGAGATAAAGGTGCGGGACTCCACGCGGGCAACGTCGGAGGGGTTGGAGCGAGCCAGGAAGGAGTTCGGGCGCTTCTCCTCGTTCAGCTTGAGCAGGGTGCCCTTCTCTACCAGCTCTGCGGCCAGGCGGTCCCACTCCTCCTGGGAGCCGTCGGCGAAGACCACTTTGTCGGGCTGGAACAGCTCGACCGACTCGTTTACCCAGGCAATAAGTGCTTCGTTGTCGGTTGGGGCCGGGCCCTCCAGGCGGTTCACTGCAGTGGTCATGTGCTCTCCTTCATAGTTCACGTCCGCTTTGCGTCCCCGCACATATCCTCGGGATTTCCAGCGTATCTGAATCGCGGGCGCGCCGGATAAAATCCACGTTTTCCCAGGTAGAACGCTACACCATGGAGTGACGCAAACCATACATTCGCGTGCGAATTTGCGGCCGACGCATCCCCTTTTGGGGGTATACGACCGCCGTAAAACAAACCCGGAACTGCGCAGCTTACTGGGCAAACGGGGGACCGCGCGGGGGTCAAACGGACACCGTTGCCCGACCTGCGTAGCGCCTCCCCCTGGAATGGGGTGGCAAGGGGGGCGTCGATAAGCGCGCGAAAGCTCCTCACAAACTTGCGTCACTGCACGTCATGTGGACAATAAACACAATGAATAACGCTGATTTTTCCCAAACTCCCCGCGAGGGGACTGGCGAGCTGCCCGCCGGGCGCCCGCTGCAAACTGACTTTGGCACCGGGCTGGACTACCCGCGGCTCGGCTCGGTGACCTTCCGCCGCGGCACGCTCACCGACAACCAGGAGGCCCTGTTCAACGAGCACTGGCCGCGCCTCGGCCGCGTGCTCACGAACGAGACGGACGGGCACATCGACGTGGACGAGTGGTTCGGGCGCGCGGGCCACCCCACGATTGTGGAGATTGGCTCCGGCACCGGCACCTCCACCGCCGCGATGGCGCCGCTCGAGGCGGACACCAACGTGATCGCGGTGGAGCTGTACAAACCCGGCTTGGCCAAGCTGCTCGGCGCGGTCGTGCGCGGCGGGATTGAGAACGTCCGCATGGTGCGCGGCGACGGCGTGGAGGTGCTGGCGCGCATGTTCCCGGAAGCCTCGCTCGACGGCGTGCGCGTGTTCTTCCCAGACCCGTGGCCCAAGGCGCGCCACCACAAGCGGCGCATCATCCAATCGGGCACACTCAACCTCATCGCCACCCGCCTCAAGCCCGGCGGGGTGCTGCACGTGGCCACCGACCACGCGGACTACGCCGAGTGGATCGACGAGCTGGTGGATGTGGAGCCGCTGCTGGAGTACAAGGGCTGGCCGTGGCCGGACGCCCCGCTGCTGACGGACCGCCAGGTGATTACTAAGTTTGAGGGTAAGGGCCTGAACAAGGACCACGTGATCCGCGAGTACCTCTGGGAGAGGAAGTAACCAATGGTTCTGCAGGACAAGACGCACCCGTACACCGAGGGCGCACCGGCCGGGCCGGAGTCCTACCTGCTGGTGTGGGACGCGCCGAACCTGGACATGGGGCTCGGCGCCATCCTGGGTAGCCGCCCCACCGCCGCCTACCGCCCCCGCTTCGACGCGATCGGCCGCTGGCTGGTCGGCGAGGCGGACGAGCGCTCCGCGGAGACGGGCACGCAGGTCGAGCCCGAGGCCACCGTGTTTACTAACGTCTCCCCCGGCAACACCGAGGCGGTGCGCCCTTGGGTGGAGGCGCTGCGCAACGTCGGCTTCGCTGTCTTTGCCAAGCCGAAGGTGGACGAGGATTCGGACGTGGACCAGGACATGCTGGACCACATCGAGCGCCGCTACGAAGAGGGCGTCCTGCGCGGCCTCGTGGTCGCCTCCGCGGACGGGCAGAACTTCCAGGAGCGCATCGAGGAGCTCGCCGCCGAGGGCATCCCGGTGCAGGTGCTCGGCTTCCATGAGCATGCCTCGTGGGCCGTGAACTCCGACGCGGTGGACTTTGTGGACCTGGAAGACATTCCGGGTGTGTTCCGCGAGCCGCTGCCGCGCGTCAACCTGGACCACCTGCCGGACGGCGGCGCCTGGATGCAGCCGTTCCGCCCGCTGTCGGCGCTGCTGCACAACCGCGACTAAGGAGGCCTCCCTCGTGTTTTACAGGTGGGGCCGCGTCGCCTTCCGCCACCGCCGGGTCATCCCGCTGGTGGTCATTGCCATCATCCTGGTGATGCAGGTCCTCTTCGGCGCCAAGCTGGGCGACCGCCTCTCGCAGGAGGGCTGGGAAGACCCCGGCGCCGAATCCACGGCCGCCGCACAGATCGAGCAGGACACGTTCGGCCGCGACAACGCCGGCGATGTCATCGTGCTCGTCTCGGCCCCCGGTGGTGTGCAGGACAAGGCGCTTATCGACGCCGCGAATTCCCAAATCTCTGCCCTCCAGGACAATCACCCGGAGCAGATCGACCACGTCACCAGCTACTTTGCCAAGCCGAACCAGCAGCAGGTGACCGCGGACGGCACCCAAGCGTTCGCCGCAATCGGGCTGAAAGGTGATGGGGAGCAGACGCTCAAGGACTTCCGCGCGATCGAGCCGGACCTGCGCGCCATCGAGCTGCCCAGCGACGCGACCGTGCAGATCGCGGGCGCAACCGCCGTGGCCGACGCACTGGATGACGGCATGGCCAACGACATCGCCCGTGCTGAGAAGGTCGGCCTCATCTTTGTGGCCGTCATCCTGCTCTTCGTCTTCGGCGGCGTGGTCGCCGCGGCGATGCCGCTGATCGTGGGCATCCTGTCCATCCTTGGTTCCCTGTCGCTGCTGTCCGTCCTGGCGCAGTTCCAGCAGGTCAACATCTTCTCCCAGTCCGTGATCACGCTGCTGGGCCTGGGCCTGGCCATTGACTACGGCCTGTTCATGGTCTCCCGCTTCCGCGAGGAGCTCGACCGCGGCCTGGACGTGGAAGAAGCGGTGGCGGTGACCACCACGACGGCGGGCAAGACGGTCTTCTTCTCCGCGCTCATGGTGGGCGTGGCGCTGTCCGGCCTGCTCATGTTCCCGCAGGCGTTCCTCAAGTCCGTGGCATACGGCGCGATCAGCGCGGTCGTGCTCGCCGCGGTGATCTCCGTGGCGGTGCTGCCGGCCTTGTTCAGCATGCTGGGCACACGCATCGACATGTGGTCGGTGCGCCGCACCAGCCGCAAGGCCCGTCGTTTGGAGGATACGGTTTGGTACCGCATCCCGGCGTGGGCCATGCGCAACTCCAAGAAGGTGGTCGTGGGCATCACCGCCCTGTTGTTCCTCATCACCACCCCGATGGTGGGCATCACCTTCGGCGGCATCAACGAGTCCTACCTGCCACCGCCGCAGGAGACCCGCCAGTCGCAGGACGCCTTCAACGAGGCGTTTCCCGCCTTCCGCACGGATCCGGTGAAGCTGGTGGTGACCGGGGCGTCGAACGAGCAGCTGGGCAACATTGTCATGCAGACGCGCCAGGTCTCCGGCCTGGCGTCGCCGCTGAAGCCCTCGCACCCCACCCAGGACGGCACCACGATCCTCTCCGCCCCGCTGGCAGACCGCAACGGCGGCCAGGAGGTCGTGGACCAGCTGCGTGGCCTGGACGTCCCGGAGGGCGTGCAGACGTACGTCTCCGGCACACCGGCGATGGAGGTCGAGTCCATCGAGGCGCTCCTCCACCGCCTGCCGTGGATGGCGCTGTACATGGTCGCCGCGACCTTCCTGCTCATGGCGCTCCTCTTCGGCTCGCTCATCCTGCCGGCCAAGGCCGTGATCATGAACGTGCTGGGTATCGGCGCAACGCTCGGGTTCCTTACCGCGGTGTTCGTGGGCGGTGTCGGCTCCGGCCTGCTCAACTTCACCGCGGGCCCGCTGATGAGCCCGGTGCTCGTGCTCATCGTGGCCATCCTCTACGGACTCTCCACGGACTACGAGGTCTTCCTGGTCTCGCGCATGGTGGAGTCCCGCCACAACGGCGCGTCCACCGACCAAGCGATCAAGGAGGGCACGGCACACACCGGCGGCATCATCACCGCTGCCGCCGCCATCATGATCGTGGTCGCGGCCGCCTTCGCCATGAGCGACATCGTGATGATGAAGTACATCGCCTTCGGCATGATCTTCTCGTTGGCGCTCGACGCCACGATCATCCGCCTCCTGCTCGTCCCCGCGGTGATGCACCTGCTGCGCGAGGACAACTGGTGGGCGCCCCGCTGGGTCAAGCGCGCCTACGCCTCCCTCGGTGAAGGCGGCGAGAGCAGCGCGGGCACCGCGGGCAGCCAGCCCGCGCCTGCCGCACCCGCGCAGCCCGCCGACGACCCGGAAACCCACCCGGGCCGCGCCGGCGTCTCGGTGGAAGAGAACCACGAACTCGTCCCGTTCCGCGAGCTCATGCGCCAGCTGGAGGAGCGCAAGGCCCTCGAGTACACCCAAAAGCGTGAGCTCGAACGGTAGCCGCGCGCAGGTGATGCGGTGGGTGCGCTGGCTTGCGCCCGTCGTCTTGCTCGCACTCCTCGTCGCCGCGTTCTGGGAGGAGCTCGACTTCCTCGCGGACTCGTGGCGGGCCCTGCGCCGCGCCGTCGCTCATGCGCCCGGCCCGATCGCCGGTGCCGTCGTCGCCGCGTTTGGCGCGATTGTCGCCATGGCCGCGGTGATGAAGATCCTGCTCAACGTCGACGCCAAGCGCACGGACATGGCGCGCACCACGGCGCTCACACTCGGCTCCAACGCCTGGTCCACCACCCTGCCCGGCGGCCCCGCGCTCTCCGCGTGGTTGACCTACCGCGTCCAACGCTCCTGGGGCGCGTCCCCCGGCCTGTGCGGCTGGTTCTTCGTTATCTCCGGCGCGCTTTCCACGGTGTGGATGGCGCTGATCGGGCTCGCCGCCGTCCTCTTCCTCGGCGCCGACCTGTCCGCGGCTACCTTGTGCACGTCGATCGTGCTCACCGTCCTCGTCATCGTCGCCATGTTCTGGGCCACCCGCCACCCGGCACTGCTGACCCGCTGGACCCGCTTCCTCCCCGGCTCCGTGCGCGGCAAGGTCGCCGACGTGATCACGCAGGTCTCCCAGATCCGCATGACCGCCGGCCAGTTCTTCTCCTCCGCGTTCTTCTCCCTGTGCAACCGGCTCTTAGACGTCGTGGTTTTCTACTTCTGCGTCTGGTCCGTCGTCGGCGACGCGCCCGGACTCCACGCGGAGCTCAACCGGGCGAGCCTCATGGGGGTCACGCTCGCATTCATCATGACCAAGCTCGCCGGCGCCGCCCAAGTCACCCCGGGAGGGGTCGGCACCGTCGAGGCCGCCGCTGCCGCCTCACTCGTCGCTGCGGGCATGACGCTTGTCGACGCCACCGCCGCCACCCTCATCTACCGCATCATCTCCTTCGCACTCATCACCGCGATCGGATGGGTCGTCCACCTCGCCTGCTACGCCGGTCGTGGCTACATGCTCGGAGCGCCGCGCGACTAGGCGCGCTCCCCCCGCCGCGCAAAGTCCAGACGACAGGTCTATCGTGCAACACATGAGCGTATCTGATGGTCTCGCAAGGTCCCTCGCTGGCGTGCGCAGCGTCGACGGAGAACGAGTCACTCCAGTGGGCTGGCATGCGCACAGCCAGGGCGTGGAGACCCTGCTGGCGAGCTTCCGGCAGGTCCCCGCGGGCGAGCGCGTCCGCCTGGCCAAGCGCACGTCGAATTTGTTTCGCAAGCGCGTCGAGCCCGGCGCTGGCCTCGATGTCAGCGGCCTCGGCGGGGTCATTGCCATCGACCCGGTTGCTAAAACCGCGGATGTCCAGGGGATGTGCACGTACGAGCAGCTTGTCGACGCCACCCTGCCCTTCCACCTCGCACCCCTGGTCATCCCCCAGCTGAAGACCATCACACTCGGCGGCGCCGTCTCCGGCATGGGTGTGGAGTCCACCAGCTTCCGCAACGGCCTGCCACACGAGTCTGTCATCGAGATGGACGTGCTCACCGGCACTGGCGACATTGTGCGCTGCTCACGCGAGGAGAACGTGGACCTCTTCCGCGCCTTCCCCAACTCGTACGGCTCCCTCGGCTACGCGGTGCGCCTGAAGATCGAGCTGGAGTACGTCGCGCCGTACGTGGAGCTGCAGCACGCACGCTTCCACTCCCTGCGTGACTTCCAGGAAGCGCTCAGCGCCGTCTCCGCCTCCGGATCGTGGGACGGCCGCACGGTGCACGGGCTTGACGGCGTAGCCTTCTCCCCGGAAGAGCAGTACCTGGTGCTCGCCTTCCAGGCCGACGACGCCCCGGGCACCTCCGACTACACGCGCGACGCGATCTTTTACCGCTCCCTACAGCACCCCGAGGGCATCACGCACGACTTCCTCACGATCCGCGACTACATCTGGCGCTGGGACACCGACTGGTTCTGGTGCTCGCGCGCCTTTGGCACGCAGCGGCCGAAGGTGCGCCGATTCTGGCCCCGCGAGCTGCGACGCAGCGCCTTCTACTGGAAGTTGGTCGGGCTGGACAAAAAGTACGATCTGGAATACCGCTTCCTCAAAAAGCCCAAGAACCTGCCGCGCACCGAGCGCGTCGTGCAAGACATCGAGGTCACCGACGCACACGTCGCCGAGTTCCTCGACTGGTTCTTCCAAGCCAGCGAGATCGAGCCCGTCTGGCTCTGCCCCATCAGGTTGCGCAGCGACTCGGCTGCGCTCTCACAGCTTGGTCTGCCTGAGCACGCCCCGTGGCCGCTCTACCCGCTCGAACCGGGCACAACCTGGGTCAACGTCGGGTTCTGGTCGGGTGTGCCCGCCGACCACGTCTCGCCCGCCCAGGAGCCGGGCGCCTTTAACAAGGTGATCGAGCGCAAAGTAAGCGAGCTGGGCGGCCACAAGTCGCTCTACTCCGAGGCCTTCTACGACCGGCCCGAGTTCGAACGCCTCTACGGCGGCGACCTGCCAGAGCGGATGAAGGCCACGTACGACCCGGACCGACGCTTCCCGGGCCTGTTTGAAAAAACTGTCAACAACGCATAGCGCACACCGCAGCGCACAGGAGAAGAAAGCACATGAGCAAGTTCGTACCAATGACCGTGGCCGACATCGTGGATACCCTGTTCCCCACGTACAACCCGTTCCGCTGGGAAGCGTTCGACGGGTCCTCCACAGGGCCGGTGGGCGCGGAGCACACGGTGCGCGTGAACAGCCCGGAGGGGCTGTCCTACATCGCCACCGCACCTGGCGACGTCGGCCTGGCGCGCGCCTGGGTCACCGGCGGACTCGGGGTCGAGGGCGAGCACCTAGCACACCCGTACGCGGTGTTTGATAAGCTGCGCAACCTCTACGCCCATTACAAGCGCCCGACCCCAAAGGAACTCTGGCGCATCGTGCGCTCCTTGCGCGGCATGGGTGCGTTCCAGATCCAGCCCGTGCCGGAGGCGGAGCAGGCCTCCTGGCTTGAGCGCACCGTTCGCGAGGGCCTCGCGCCCCACTCCAAGGAGCGCGACGCGGAGGTCATCTCCTCCCACTACGACGTGGGCAACGACTTCTACGAGCTGTTCCTCGGCGAGTCCATGGCCTACACCTGCGCCTACTACCCCACCGAGGACGCCAGTCTGGACGAGGCCCAGGAAAACAAGTTCCGCCTCGTCTTTGAAAAGCTCCACCTCAAGCCGGGCGACCGCCACCTGGACATCGGCTGCGGCTGGGGCACGATGGTGCGCTACGCCGCCAAGCGCGGCGTGAAGTCACTCGGCGTCACCCTGTCCAAGGAACAGGCCGAATGGGCACAGGCGAAGATCAAGGAGGAGGGGCTCGAGCACCTCGCGGAGGTGCGCCACCTGGACTACCGCGACGTCTCCGAGTCCGGCTTTGACGCGGTCTCCTCCATCGGGCTCATGGAGCACATCGGGGTACAGAACTACGCCTCCTACTTCGACTTCCTCTCCAGCAAGCTGCGCCCGGGCGGCGTGATGGTCAACCACTGCATCACGTTCCCGGACAACCACAAGACGAACAAGGACGATTTCATCGGCCGCTACATCTTCCCGGACGGCGAGCTCACCGGCTCCGGCACTATCGTGCGCAAGATGCAGGACCACGGGTTCGAGGTTGTCCACGAGGAGAACCTCCGCTTCGACTACATGCGCACGCTGCGCGATTGGTGCGAAAACCTTAAGGAACACTGGGACGAGGCGGTCGAGCTCGTCGGGCTGAACACGGCCAAGCTCTGGGGCATGTACATGGCGGGCTCCGAGTGGGGCTTCGAGCACGACATCGTGGAGCTGCACCAGGTGATGGGCATCAAGCTGGATAGCGAAGGCTCCCGCGCCGGCACGCCCGAGCGCCGTTGGTGGAACGACTCGGTATTCTAGGCGCGGCGTGCAAGGCGCGGTGTTTTCAGTACCGCGAGGCGCTAGCATGGCGGCATGAAGAAAACGATTTCGAAGCCGTACGCTATCGCCGCCGACTACGTCGCTATCGCGGTATTTGCACTGCTCGCGCGCGCCGCGCACCAGACCGAGGAGATGCCGTTTAACTTCACGGGCTGGCTGTCCACCCTGTGGCCATTCGCCCTGGGCGTGACCCTCGGCTGGCTCATCGCCCGCGATAACAAGGGCGGCATCATCTGGCCGGTCACCGTGATCACGGGCCTGGTGATTTGGGGGATCCGCAACCAGTCCATCCCCCACTGGTCCTTCATCATCGTGGCCACCGTGATGTCCGCGCTGCTCATGCTCGGCTGGCGCGGGGTGGCCAAGCTGGTGGCAAAGAAGGCTTAGAAGCTCGAGCCAAAGTTGTACATCGGGTCGCCGGTCTGGATGCCGTTGACAAACCAGACGAGCATGCTGATCAGGTCGCCGGCGAGGTCGAGGGTGGAAGAGAGCATCGAAGCTATACCTTTCTGGTGAGGAGATCGTACGGTTAGCCTATCGGCACCGTAACCATTTCGTTACAGCGGGCTGATCGTGTGCTTCTTCGGCAGATCGGACTCCCGCTTGGTGGAGAGCTGGCGCAGGGCTCGTCGTAAAGCAATGCGCGTTTCGCTCGGCTCGATCATCTGGTCAATGTACCCGCGCTCCGCGGCGACGTAGGGCGAGGTCATGTTTTCGTCGTAGAAGTCCATGAACATCTTCTTCATCGCCTCGCGCTGCGCGGGGTCCTCAATGGCGGCGAGCTGCTTGCCCTGGATCATCACCACGGCAGCAGAGGAACCCATCACGGCGATCTGGGCGGTGGGCCACGCCAGGTTGATGTCGCCGCACAGGTTCTTCGAGCCCATGACCGCGTAAGCGCCGCCGTAGGCCTTACGCACGATCAGCGCCACCTTGGGCACGGTCGCCTCCACGCCCGCGAAGGCGAACTTCGCGCCGCGGTGGATCAGGCCCTCGCGCTCCTGCTGCACGCCCGGCAGGTAGCCCGGGGTGTCCACCACGTAGATGATGGGGATGTTGTAGGCGTCGCAGGTGCGGATGAAGCGCGCGCCCTTGTCGGCAGCATCGGCGTCGATGCAGCCAGCCTGGTACATGGGATTGTTGGCCACAAAACCGACAGCGCGGCCGTCGATACGCCCGAAGGCACAGATGAGGTTCTCCGCGTAGTTGGCCTGGATCTCCACCAGGTCCTCGTCGTCGCCGAGCTGGACCAGCAGGTCCATCATGTCGTAACCGGCGTTCGTGTCGTCGGGCATGAAAGAGTCCAGCTCGCTGTCGTCGAGCTCCTCGTCCTCCGGTGCATCGACGACCGGGGCCGGGTCGAACGTCGAGGTAGGCAGGTGCGCGAGCAGGTCGCGAACGTAGTCGAAGGCCTCCTCCTCGGACGCCACCACCGCCTGGATGTTGCCGGACTGCTCCTGCACACGCGCGCCACCCAGCTCTGCGGAGGTAATGTCCTCGCCGGTGACCTCGCGGATCACGTTCGGGCCGGTCACATACATCTCGGACTCGCCGTCCACGGCGACCACGAAGTCGGTGGTCACGGGCGCGTAAACGGCGCCACCGGCGGACTTGCCCAGCATGATGGAGATCTGCGGGCTGCGGCCCGACAGCGGGAGTTGGCGCTTCGCAATCTCGGAGTACATGGCCAGCGACGTCACCGCGTCCTGGATGCGGGCGCCACCCGAATCCTGGATGCCGATGACGGGGCAGCCGATCTTGATGGCAAATTCCATCACCTCGACCACCTTGCGGCCAAAGGTCACGCCGACAGAACCGCCGTAGACGGTCTTATCGTGCGCGTAGATCGCCACCGGGCGGCCGTCGATACGCCCGTAGCCCGTGACCACGCCGTCGGAGTAGACGGCCTTGTCATCACCCGGGGTACGCGCGAGCGCGCCGATCTCTACGAAGGAGTCTTCGTCCAACAACGCGGCAATGCGCTGGCGCGGAGTCGTGCGGCCGGCGTCGTCGCGGCGTTTCCGCGAACGCTCCGAGCCCGGGTCCTGGGCCTTTTCCAGCCGGGCGCGCAGGTCTGCAAGCTTATCGGCGGTTGTCATGCTCAATCCAATCGTTCATGTGCTTGCCCACGATCCCCACCGCGGGCTCGTCCACCACGGCGAGGTGGTCGCCGGGAAGGTGCACGATGGTCAGGTCCTTTACGATAGCGCCCCAGCCACCATCTTCGTCAATGTGCGCGTAGTTCGGCTCCAGCTGGATCGCGCCGTCGTGCATACGCTCCGCGCGGAACAGCAGCACCGGCACGGTCACGTCGGCCCAACGGGTGAAGTCCAGGTGGTTGAGGATCTGGTTGTCCACAAAGGAGGCGCGCTGGTGCTCAAGCACCCCGGCGGCCAGGCCGTGCTCGGAGGCGTCGGTCGTAGCGAGGAACTGCGTGAGCATCTCCAGCAGCGCGTCCTCGCCCGCGGTCTCGAGGAGGTCGTAGGGCACCTCGAAGTCCAGGCCGTACGTCTCCTTGGCAAAGGCGGCGTAGCGGCCCCAGCGCGCCTTCGTCTCCTCCGGCGTGTCCGGGATCGGCTCGCTGGGCTGCGTGGTGTCGAGCAGCGCAATGAAGTCGATCTTCTCATTGCCCAGCTGGTGCGCGACCTCGTAGGCCAGCGCGCCGCCGAAGGACCAGCCGGCGAGCACGACCTTGCGCCCCTTCGCCAGCTCGGTGATGTCCTTCACGTACGCCGCGGCACGCTCCTCAAGCGAGCCCTCGAGGCGCTCCACGCCGTAGACCGGCACGTTGTCGCCGAGTCGGCGCGCCAGCGGGGCGTACACGCTCGAGGACCCACCCGCCGGGTGGAACACAAAGACGGGGTTGACCTCGTCGGAGCCGTCGCGGAAGACGCGAATGTTGCCCTCAACCTCGGTCTCGAGCCCCTCGCGCACAATGTTCGCCAGCGGCTCCAGCGTCTCCGCCTCGAGTACCTGCTGCGCGGTGACCTCGATGCCGGAGCGCTCGGTGAGGTGGGTCGCAATGTCGTGCGCTTGGGCCTCGCTTATCGACGCCAACGGGGACGTCACACCAGCCGCGGCCTTCCCTGCGTACTTCGCCCAGGCGCCAAACACCATGCGCTCGGAGGCGTCGCGCGGGGCGACGCCGACGCCCTGCGCCGGTTCGGCGGATTCCGCCTGTGCGGAAGGCGTGCTGGGCTCCGCCGGTGCCGCGGCCGGAGTTTCCGCCTGTGCGGAATTTTCGCGGCCGGCCACGGCCTCTTCGACGATGCGGATGACGTCGGAGACGGAGGCGTCGCGAAGCGTCTGCACCTGCAGCGGCGGGATCTGGAAGTCGTTTTCCACCTGGTTCTTGATGCGCATGCCCATCAGCGAGTCCAGGCCGAGGTCGATCAGCGGCAGCTCGTCGGGCAGGTCCTCCGGGTCGTAGCCCATGGACTCGGAGACGATGCCGCGCAGGCGGTCCGCCACCGTCTCGCCGGAGGCGGGGTCCCAGCGCACGGCCTCGACACCTTCGGCGTCTGCGGCACCCTCGCTCGCGCTCGGTGCGGTGGCGGCGTCACCCGTCGGGGCGATCTCCGCCACGCCCGCGAGCTGCTCATCGCCGCCGAGCGACAGCGTGGTGACAAACCCCTCCGCGAGCAGCGTGTCCTCGTTGAATACCTTCACGCTCGCGCCACCCAGGCTCGGCTGGACCACCGTGGTGACCTCGCCGTCGGCGGGCAGGTAGCTGTGCTCCTCGCTCGCCACGACGCGGCCACCGGGGAGGACCTCGGCCGCCGCGGCCTCAATGAGCTGGTAGGGGCTAAAGACCTGGTCGGCCTGGGTAGCAAAGGCGACCTTCCCGCCGGGCAGGCGGACCTTGGCGCCCAGCAGGGACCCGCCCGCCGCCGAGGGGCGGGCGGCTGTCCAGTAGGAGTTTGTGTGGAAGGCGGTGCGGGGGGCGTCGATAAGCGAGCCCTCGCTGTAGAAGCCAGCGAACTTCACGGGCATGCCGCCGACGTAGAGCTTGGCGGCGAGATCCAGCAGCGCGCCGACTTCGTCCACCTTGCGCTTGTTGGTAAACAGCAGCTGCGCGTCCGGCTTGCCCGCGGCGAACGCGGTGTTCATCATGCCCATGAGCGCGACCGGGTTCGGGGTGACCTCCACCAGGGTGGTGTGGCCCGCGGCGAAGGCGGCCTCGGTGGCGTCCTGGAAGTAGACCGGCTGACGCGTCATGCGCAGGAAATAGTCCATGTCGTGCACGACCGCGCCCGCCGGGTAGACCTCGCCGCGGTCCACGGAGGTGAACAGCGGCACAGTCAGCGGGTGCGGCTCGATGCCGGCGATGCTGCCGGCCAGGTCGCCCAGGATCGGGTCGAGCGCGCTCGTGTGGCCCGCGCCGCGCACCTTCAGCTTGCGGGCGAACTTCTCTTCCTTGGTCAGGGCGTCCACGATGTAGTCCACGGCCTTGCCCGGGCCGCCGACGGTGGTCATGCCCGGACCGGCGTAGACGGCGGGCTCCACGCCCGCGGCCTCCGGGTGGGCCTGGATGAACTCGGCGAGCTGGTCGCGGGACAGCTCCACCACCGCCATCGCGCCCTCCTGGTCGGTGCCGGCGATCATGGCTTCGCCCTCGCCCATGAGGCGGGCGCGCTGGGTGGCAATGAGGATGGCGTCCTTGTCCGAGATGCCGCCCGCGGCGTAGGCGGCGGCGATCTCGCCCATAGACATGCCCATGGTTGCCGCCGGGGTGATGCCCATGGCGGCGAGCAGGTCGGTCTGCGCGATCTGGATCGCAGTGATGGTGACCTGGCCGGTCTCGGTGTCGTAGGTCTGGCCGTCGTCCGTGATGATGTCCAGCATGGACCAGCCGCCCTCGAACTGCACGTACTCGTCGAGCTCACGCATGCGCTGCGCAAAGAGCGGGGAGGCGTCGAGCAGCTGCTTGGCCATCTTGCGGTGCTGCGAGCCGAAGCCCGAGTAGACGAAGACGGGGCCGACCGCGCCCGGCGCGTCGGCGGCGACGATGCCGGGGCCGATCTTGCCGTCGGCCACCTGACGCAGGCGCTTCACGGCCTCCTCGGTGGTCGCGGCCTGCACGACGGCGGCGGAGCGGCCGTGGTTGCGCTTGGCCAGCGAGCGGGCGATGGGCGCGAGGTCCGCGTCGGCGCGGCCCTCCAGGAAGTCCGCGAGCTGGGCCGCGGCCTCTTTACGGCGCGAAGGCAGCAGCCCGGAGACCGGCAGCGCGACCTGCTCGGCGGCGCCGGCGACGAAGGCGGCGGCGTCGGTGTTTTCGGTGTCCACGGCCTCTGCGGTGTCCACTGGCTCATAATCAGCGGAGTCGAAGTCGGTGACCACCACGTGCGCGTTGGTGCCGCCGAAGCCGAAGCCGGACAGGCCCGCGACGCGGCGCCCGGAGTACCGGGGCCACTCGCGCGGGTCCTGCACGACCTCGATGCGCTCCGCGTCAAAGTCCACGAAGTGGTTCGGCGCGGTGAAGTTCGCGCTCGCCGGGATGGTGTCGTGTTTGAGCGCCTCGATCACCTTGATCATGGCCACCACGCCCGCGGCGGACTCGGAGTGTCCCACACTCGACTTCGCCGAGCCGAGCAGCAGCGGGTCTGTGGCCTCGCGGCCCCGGCCGAGCACCTCGCCCAGCGCGGTGGCCTCGATCGGGTCGCCCAGGATGGTGCCGGTGCCGTGGGCCTCGACCAGGTCCACCTCGTGCGGGTCCACGCCCGCGTCGGCGTATGCGCGGCGCAGCACGTCTACCTGCGCGTCCGGGTTCGGGGCGGTCAGGCCGTTGGAGTGGCCGTCGGAGTTCGTGGCGGAGCCCTTGATCACGCCGAGGATCTCGTCGCCGTCTGCCATCGCGTCCTCCACGCGCTTGAGCACGACGAAACCGGCGGCCTCGGAGCGGACGATGCCGTCCGCGTCGTCGGAGAAGGCGTGGATGCGCCCGGTGGGGCTGATCACGCCCAGCTCGGAGAACATCAGGGACGCGAACGGGTTGGCCAGGATGTTCACGCCGCCGGCCAGGGCCACGTCCGCCTCGCCGTCGCGAAGCGCGCGCACCGCGTGGTGCACGGAGACCAGCGAGGACGAGCAGGCGGTGTCCACGTTCATGGACGGGCCGCAGAAGTCGAATGCGTAGGAGATACGGTTCGGGATGATCGAGCTCGCCGAGCCCGTCAGCGCGTACGGGTGCGCCTGCGCCGGGTCGGCGCCCATGAGCATGCCGTAATCGTTCGCCGACGAGCCCACGAACACGCCGACCTGCGCGCCGCGCAGCGAGTCGGCCGGGATGTGCGCGTCCTCCAGCGCCTCCCACGCGACCTCGAGCATGATGCGCTGCTGCGGGTCCATATTGGTGGCCTCGAGCGGGGACAGGCCGAAGAACTCGTTGTCAAAGGACGCAATGTCGTCGAGGTAGCCGCCGTCCGTGGACTCCTCCGCCATCTTGGTGCGCAGGTAGGGGTCGCCCGTGTACTCGCTCCACCTGCCTTCGGGCAGCGGGCCGGTGGCCACGGTGCCGTCGACAAGCAATTGCCAAAACGCCGCCTGATCCTTCGCGCCCGGGAAGCGGCCGGCCGAACCCACAATCGCAATGTCGCGCTGCGCCGGGGCAAGTGCTTCACGACGCCCACTCGCCCCCTCACTCACGCCCCCCTTCGGCTCGGGCTGCTCGGGCTGCTCGGGCGCAGTCAGCGCCTTGGCCAGGGAGAGGATGGTCGGGTGCTGGTAGGCGATAGTGGGGTCGACGCGGCGGCCGAGCGTGCGTTCGAGCTCGCCGGAGAGCACCACGGCATCACGAGACGACAACCCGTAGGCCTCGAGCGACTTGGCCGGATCGACCGAATTGGCACCAGTAACATCGGCGGCCTCGGCGGTCTGGGCCACCCATTCCTGCAGCCAGCGGATCAGTTCAGTCTCAGTCATTGCGCGTGAGTTCATAACACCTAAGGTTATCGTCCTACTGCGGGTTCGCGTTAGCGCGCTCCTGGAATTGCTTTGCGTTCACCCGGCGCGCGATCTTGCCCGACGATGACCGCGCGATCTCGTTCGGCGCGCGGAACTCCACCACATCCGGGGACACGCCGTGGTGCGAAGATACAGCCGCGCGGATCGCTTCCTCCGCGGCGGCGTCGCCGGACGCGTCGGCGGTGTTGCCGCGCTCGACCAGGATGACCAGGCGCTCCACGTCATCGCCCGGGACGGAGAAGGCGGCGACGGAGTCCTTGCGCACATGCTCGGACGCCTCCATCACGGTGGCCTCGATGTCCTGCGGGTAGTGGTTGCGCCCCGCCACGACGACCAGGTCCTTCACGCGGCCCGTGATGTAGAGCTCACCGTCCACGAGTACGCCGAGGTCGCCGGTGTTGAGCCAGCCGTCCTTCGGCAGGCTCTCCTGGAGCGTCGTGCCGATGGTGTTGGCAAATGTGTCGGCGGTCTCCTCCTTGCGCTCCAGGTAGCCGCCGGCCACGTTCGGGCCGTGGACCCAGATCTCACCCACCGAATTTTCCGGGACCTCGTCCTTGGTTGCTGGGTCCACGATGGCAAAGCGCATCCAGTTGACCGGCTGGCCGTTGGACGCGAACTGGACGCCCTGCCCTTCCGCCACCTCGGCGGCGGTGCCGGCCGCGAGCTGCTCGCGGTCGAAGGAGGTAAAGCGCGGCAGCTCGGTCGTCTTGCCGGCCTGCGGGGTGGACACCAGGAGGGTCGCCTCGGCCAGGCCGTAGGAGGGGCGCAGGACCTCGCGGCGCAGGCCCGACTTGCCAAACGCGGTGAAGAACGCGTCGACGCCCGGCTTGGTCACCGGCTCGGAGCCGATGATGATGCACTCGAGCTGGGAGAAGTCGTAGTCCTCGGCTGCCTCGGGCCCGTTGGGCGCAGCGTAGCGGGCGGCCATGTCCAGCGCGAAGTTCGGTGCGACAGTGTAGATGCGCATATCCTCCGGGTCCGACTCACGGCGGGAGAGGCGATCCATCCAACGCTTCGGCTGCTGGACGAAGTCCTGCGGCGTAAAGATCTCCATCTCGTTGCCCAGGATGATCAGCAGCGTGGTGACCACGATGCCCATGTCGTGGTGCAGCGGCAACCAGGACACCAGGCGCATCGGCTGCTGCACGCCCACGCCGCTGTAGATCTGGATGACGTTGGACACAATGGACTCGTTGGTCAGCTTCACGCCCGCCGGGGTGCGGGTGGAGCCGGAGGTGTACTGCAGGAACGCGGTCTGGTTCGCGGTGTCCGCGCCGGCGGCACCCGCCGCCTCTGCCGCTGCGCGCAGCTCGCCCCAGCCCTGGGCCAGGGTGTCCGGCAGCGCGTCGACGGCGATGATGCGCGGGCGCTGCGCCGACGGCAGGTCGGCAAAGTAGGCGCGCACCGCGGCGGCGCCCTTTTTATTGGTCAGGACCGTCTTCGCACCGGAGTCATACAGCACGGCGCGCAGGTGGCCCTCGTGGCCGGGCTCGTTCGGGTCATAGAGCGGGACGGGCACCTGGCCCGCGTACATCGCGCCCATGAAGCCGAGGATGTACTCGGGCGAGTTGGCCGCCAGGATGGCTACGCGGTCGCCGGGCTTGCCCACCTGGGCCAGGCGCACGGCGATCGCTTTGATGCGGGTGTTGACTTCACGGCGCGTGTACACAACGGAGTTGCCCTCGGCGCTATCGGAGTAGTCCCAGAACCTGATGCTCACGGCGTCTGCCTGCCCGGCGTGCTCGGCCGCGGCGTAGAGCATCTCCGTCATGGCGGGGATGGTAAATCCCGGCGGGATCGTGATGTTTCCATCCTGGTCGAGGAAGCGTGCGATGATTGCGTCGAGATCCATGTCTGGGCCCTCCAAAAATTAGTTAGTACCTACAAAGCATCTATAGTAGTGCGCGCCCAATCCAGCGTCCACTGTGGTGTGGTCGTTCCCGGAATCACATCCGGGTTTGTCGCATACATCGCGTGGTTTCCGCTTGCCATTACTAACTCCTGCGCACGCTCCAGCGCATTGCCTACGCGCGCGGGCGCATCGCACACGGTGTCCGCGGGTGCGCAGATCTCGAAGGCGCGGTCCGCAACCTCGCCAAACCCGCCGGGGCGCGCGCCCGTCATGGTCGCGCCCGGCGTCACGCCGTCGGCCACCAACTGCAGCGGCTGCAGCGCGATCTCCGCGCCCACGCCGGTCACCGGCGCGCCCGGGTTCACACCCACGCCGTTCTCGCGGCGCCCGTCCGCAATCATCACCGCGCCAAGCAGGCGCTCCGGCGGCACAGCGTTCATCCCGGTACCAATCTCGTTGGCAATGTCGCCCACGATCACCGCGCCCTGGCTGAACCCGGCGATGATGAACTTGGTGCTCGGGCATGTCGTCGCCACGTGCTTCAGCTCGCCGTTGAGCTTCGCCTTGCCCTCGGCGCGGGAGTCGTCATACGTCATCTCGCGCCGGCCATGCTCAGTCTGGATGTTCCGGAACTGCGCGGTGTACGGCACGGTAAACACGCGGACGTGGTTGATGTCGTACTCCTGCTGGAGCGGTTGCGTGATGGAGAGCATGAAGCTCTGCGGGTTGGCCTGCGGATTGAACGGGTCATCATCCGCCGAAGACTCCCAGGTGCCGGGCACGGAGACGAACTCGACGGCCGGGCACCAGTCCGGCTCGGCCGGTTGCTCCGGGTCCTGCGACCCGCCCTCAGTCTCGCCCTGGCCGGGCACCGGGGACAGCGCCGAATCACCGGATTGGTCCGACGCCTGCCACTGGTAGACCCCCAGCCCGATGACTGCGAGGACCACCAGGACGGCTGCAACCACAAAAACGTTGCGCCCTTTGCGCATGAAGTGCCTTTCTTAGCAGAGGTTCGCGCGCGCGGTGTCCGCAATCAGCGTGCCCAGGGCAGCGGGGTCCATGTCGGTGCGCCGCTGCGCCACGAGCTGGCCGGCGACCGCATCGCGCGTGACGGTATCGTCCGAGCACACCGTACGCCCCGTGGCTGTGAGTTGGTCCTCAACTCCCTCCACGTTCAGTCCGTTCTCGCGGAGCTGCTCCAGGTAGGTCTCCTCCTGCGCGGTAAAGCCCGAGGCCTGCTGCGGCACCGAGGTCACCTCCTGCGCCGGCTGGTCCTCCGGCCGCGAGCCGGACTGGGCCGCCGGGGCCTTGGAGCTCGTCGCCTCAGAGCGGGTGGTGCCGGGGGCGGCGGTCGAGGACTCCGCCGGGGCGGAGGAGGACTGCTCAGCGCTTGCCGACGCCTTCGCGTCCTCGCCGTCAACGGTGGTGGAACCGGAGCAGGCGGCGAGGGAGAGAGTGAGCGTCGCTAAGCACAGGGCTCCGAGACGCCTCATCGCTTCACCACCGTGCCATTGACCTGCTCCAGGGTGCCGTGCTGGAAGCTGATGGTGAGACCGCCGGCGCTGATGTCCTGCATGTCCGAGGTGGGCCAGCCCAGCTCGCCCTGTTCGTAGCCGCGCTTGCCCCACTCGTCGAAGATGTCGCCGTAGTAGATGACGTGCGCGCCGGACTCAGCGGACCAGTAGATGTTGCCCTTCTCAAACGGCTGGAAGAACCCGCCCTTGATGGCAATCTCGTTGCCTGTGGGGAAGCCCAGGTCCGAGGTGGCGGTGCCCATCTCGCCGTACTTCGCGCCGATCGCGCCGTGGACGATGTGGTGGGTGCCGTCCGGGTTGCGGGTGAGGAAGCCGCCCTGGAACTGCTGGACGTAGCCCTCGCCAACCTTGTTGGCCTCCTTGACCGGGTACTTCAGGTCGCCTGTCTCATAGCCGTTCTCGCCCCATGCCTGGAACATGTCGCCCGGGATGGCGTAGGCGCCTGTCTCCGGGGTCCAGTAGATGGAGCCGTTTTCAAAGTGCACGAAGCGGCCGACGCCGTCCGGGGTCGCCTGCTCGCCCGTGGTGGGGAAGCCGAGCCAGCCTTGCGCGCCGCCCAGGCCGCTGTACTTGGCCAGGATGGCGCCGTACAGGGCGTGCGCGCCGGTGTTGGGCGCCCAGAAGGCGGTGCCGCCGCGGAAGTCCTGGGCCTTGCCCTGCTTGTCCTTGCCCGCGTCGTACTCGTTGTTCACGCAGGAGCCGATCGAGCCGTCCGCGGTGACCTCGGCGATCGCGCCAACCGGGGTGCAGTCCGCGCTGCGGTCCGCCTCGGCCACGCCGAGCGAGTTGGCGATGTAGGGCCACGCCTGCGTCATCTCGAACTGCCAGTACTCCCAGGAGTGCACGCCGGACGGGCGGAACTTCACAATCGGCTTAACGTTGGTGCGGCTGGCGTAGTCCACGAAGGTCTGGGTGGACAGACGCGAGAGCACCTCGAGGCCCACGCCCGCCGGGTTGGCCGCGCCCTTGGCCACGGAGTCCGGGCTGCCAAAGTCGTCGCGGCCCGAGCCGGAGGAGACGTAGACCGTCTTACCCTCCAGGTTCTCAATGCCCAGCTTGGGGTCGTGGTCGACCCAGTCCTGCGAGCCGAGCGGGCCCCACATGGCCTCCGCGTCGTAGCCGCCCGCGTCCAGCTGCGCCGCCTTGATCGCCGACGGCATGCCGGTGGTCGTGGTGTCCAGGTAGCCGGAGAAGGAGCCGACGAAGTCAAACAGGTGCGGGTTGCGCTCCGCCAGGTTGATTGCCGAGGTGCCGCCCATGGAGATGCCGGTCAGCGCGCGCTTGTCGTTGGAGCGGAAGCGGTTGTGCAGGACCGGGATGAGCTCCTTGGTAAAGAAGGTCTCCCACTTGTAGTTCTTGCCGTTGTTCGGGCGCTGCCAGTCGGAGTAGAAGGAGGACTCACCGCCCACCGGCAGGATCACGTTGACGTTCTTGTCGGCGTAGAACTGCTCGATGTTGGTCTCAATGGTCCAGCCGTTCTCGTCATCACGCGCGCGCAGGCCGTCGAGCGCCCAGACCTCCGGGAACTTCGCGTCCGGGTTCTGGTGCCAGTCGCGTGCCAGGAGGATCTGCACCTGCATGAGTTGGTCAGGCATCGCCGCGGACTTGATAAACACGGCGACGCGGCGGTTGGTCAGCCACTCGATGCGGTCCACGCTCACGCCGTCCGGCAGGCCCGGGATCTGCGGGTGCTCGTCGACCTCGATCGGGGTCCGCGTCGGCGGATCCTTTGGACGGATCGCGTCCGAGAGACCGCGGGAGTCGCCGAACGTGCTGCTGCCACTGCTCAGCTGTGCCTGCGCCTGCGGGGCGACGCCGGGAAGCGCCGATGCGACCATGAGCGCCGCAGTGGGCACTGCTGCTACCCGAGCGATACGGGCACGCAGCCTCGTGTTGGGGGAACGGTGTTCGCGCATGAAGGTGTCCTGCCTCATCAATTCGTCTGGTCATGGGGGCGTCGCGCCCCTGCAGGCCGGTCCGGGGGTTCCCCTCCCCCGGCGTAGCCAGTGCACGAGCGCTTGTGTAACCCAAAGGTTAAGTTTGACTTGAGACTTTACACGGTGACACGCCGGGAACTTTTGGGGCAAATGTTTTCCGTGTGACTGCGCCGCGGGCGGGGCGCGGACAGCGCCCGCACGGTGCCAGAACGGTGCCAGAACGCAAACTGGCCCCGCTCCCGCGAATGCGGGGAACGGGGCCAGCGGCAGCCGGGGTTTACCAGGCGTTCATCACGTTGAGAATGCGCGGCTGAGTGGCCACGAGCTGGGAGCCGAACTGATCCCAGTTGTGCAAGCCAGTCGGCGTGAACACGGCGGTGTGCTGTACGCCCGTCACGGTCGCCTTCGCGCTCCACAGGTGGGTGGTGAAGTTGGCGATGGACTCCAGCGCGATGCCCGACGCGCGGTGCTCCGGCAGATACTTGTCATCGGCCGGACCTGGGACCGCGCTACCGGAGGACACGTAGACGTCCTTGCCGCGCAGGTTCCCCATGTTCAGGAACGGGTCGTTCTCGTAGCGGCGGGGATTGAAGATGGAGCCCCACATGGCGTTGAGGTTGTACAGGCCGCCGTCGAGAAGCGCGACGCGTAGCGCCGTCTGGCCACCAGGGATGGTGGTGGTGAGGTAGCCGGAGTACGAGAGGACCTGGCGGAACTGGTTCGGGTGCAGCGCGGCGAGGTTGATCGCGGCGGTGCCGCCCATGGATAGGCCGAGGATGGAGTTGTTCGTGGGCGAAACGCCGAAGTTGTCCCGCAGGTAGCTCGGCAGCTCCTGGGACAGGAAGGTGTCCCACTTGTAGGTCACCGGGTGGTTGAAGTCGTACGTCGCGGGCGCGTTCCAGTCCGTATAGAAGGAGGACTGGCCACCGACCGGCATGACGAGCGTGATGTTGTTGTCTTTAAACATCTGCGCCGCGTTGACGTCGTTGACCCAGGCGTTGGTGATCTCCGTGGCGCGCAGGCCGTCGAGCATGTACAGGCCCGCGTTGCCACCGCGCTGCGCCGGCTGGATCTGCACGGTGATGTGGCGGCCCATCGCGGGCGACCAGACGGTGCAGCGCTGTACCCAGAAGCCGACGCGGTCCCACTCGCACGTACCCGTGGAGTCGGGGCGCAGCCAGTCGCGGTTTGCTGCCGAGGCTTGCGGGGCGCTCACCACTGCGCCCAGGGCGGTCAGCAGCGCCATGAGCAGCGCAAGCAGACCACGCTTCGATTTCGTCGCGGACATTACTCTCCCAACTTCGGTGAATGTTTTTCAGCTTTTGGTTACAGCAACGTTACCAAGTTGAGACCGTAAGAGCCATTCAATTCACCGGCCAGGCGATCTGCGTCCCCGAAACCCCAGGATCCTTGCCCTTTTTGATCTCCCGCATCGTCTCGTCCGAGAGGTAGACCGTTGGATCTTGCTCAAGCTGGAGCGAGCGACCGTCACCCAGAGAATACTGCACATTTTCCCAGAAACGGTGCCAGCTCATCGGCTCGCGCGAGCTGGCCAGCAGGTCAGCGATAGGCTCCTCGCGCAGCGCCGCGCGCACCGCACGCGCCTGCTCGCGGTCCACGTCCTTGGGCATCGAGTCGATCTTCGTCGCGGAGTCCGCCACCTGCCACTCCATGGGCAGGTACTTGTCGTGCCCGACGCGCCCGTCCGGGTCGCGGGGCATGCGCGCGGCCAGCGGCGTGGCCAGGCCCACCGAGTCCAGCACGCGCATCTCCAGCGGCGCGTTCATGCTCGTCATGCCCAGGTTGGTGAGGTATGCCGTGGTCGGCAGGTCCAGCAGGTCGCTCCCCTTGGCCTCGTCCTCGTCCATGCGGGGGCGCCAGTACCAGGAGTATTCGTCCGGGTGAGTGCTCAGCCGCGCGATGTTGAGCTGCCCGGCGTCGTGCTCCTGCCCGTTCTCCACCGCCTCGGTCCACGATTCCATCAGTTTGGAGCCGAGGAAGTCCTCCGCGTGCAGCGGCGGGTCGGCCGGGCTCTGGCCGATTGCGTAGGACCAGAACTCGCGCTCGTCGACAATGTTCAGCTCCTTCTCACCGCGCTCGTACGCGAACCAGTCGATGGGGTGCGCGCGCACGATCGTCACGCCGGCGAACACCGTCGCGGCAAGCGTCAGCGCGATGGTCACGCGCGTCAGCGGCACCGTCATCATCGGCAAGAGCAGGGCAAACAGCGGCAGCAGCAGCATGCGCCCGTGCATGAAGTCGCCGCCCACGCGCAGCACGTACAGCACGTGCACGAGGGCGCAGCCCGCGGTGAGCAGGACAATTGCCAATCGACGCCCCCTCGCACCCCGCAGCAACCACACCGCACACCCCGCGACGACCAGCAGCGGCAGCCAGAGCCAGTAGTAGCCAACAAAGTCCCAGAAGTAGGTCCCGCCCCGGGCCCACTCCGCGTCCGAGGCGGACTTGGCCACCGCCGTGTGCGGGGTGAGCAGGCCGTAGAAGCCCATGCGGAATAGCTGGTACGCGGCGGGCACCGGCAGCGCGGCTGCGAGGATGCCCGCCCACTTGCGGGGACTGTACGCCAGCAGCACGATGCCGGTCACCCCGCCGTAGAGCGCAAGCTCCGGGCGGACCAGCCACGACAGGCCGCACCAGAACGCCAGCCAATACCCGGACACCGGGAGGGCGCGGCGCCCGATCGGGGCGGCCCACTGGACCAGCAGCGCCCACCACACGGCGAGCCACATGATGCACAGGCCCCACTCCAAACCGGAGGTGGCAAAGTCGCGCGCAGGCGGGAGCGCCAGGTAGATGAGGATGCCAAACGGCAGGACAACGCCGCGGGTGGCGGCAGCCTGGTCCCAGAACCGGCCCGAGCCCACGGTGGCCACGACGGCGCCGATGACGGTGCAGGCGAGCGCGAGCCACATCGCCACGTCCTCGAGCCGGGCGCCCGTGAGCCAGCCGAACGCCGTGATGAGGTACTGCCACAGCACTGAGGTGTTGGCCTCCACGCGCTCGCCGATGTTGAACACGGGGCCGTTGCCCGCGAGCAGGTTGCGCACGGTGCGCAGCACGATGAGTCCATCGTCGGACATCCAGCGGCGGGTAAATCCTCCCCAGAACGCAAAGATGCCCGCGATTGCCGCTGCAGCGAGCAGCGAAATGCGGGCCTGTTTGTTCATTCCAGCGATACTACTAAGCCACCGCCGGAATGACGTAAACCGCCATGACGATGCAGAGGATCCACGCCAGGGCGAGCAGCTGCAGGACGCGGTCCTCCAGCGCGATCTCGTCCGGCGCGCCACCCTTGCCACCGTCCACCTCTGCCGCGTAGCGCAGGATCGCGATGACGAACGGGACCATGGAGATCTGGTACCAGATCGCGGCCGGGCCATCGGTGTCGTTGGACAGCTGGAAGCCCCACAGCGCGTAGCTCATCACGACCGCCGTTGCGGACAGCGTCCACACGAAGCGCAGGTACGTGGCCGTGTAGCCCTCCAGCGCCTTGCGGATCTTCGCGCCCGTCTTCTGCGCCAGCAGCATCTCCGCGTAGCGCTTGCCCGACGCCATGAACAGGGAGCCGAACGCGGCCACCAGCAGGAACCACTGCGACAGGGCGATGCTTGCGGCCACGCCGCCGGCCATCGTGCGCAGCATGAAGCCGGACGAGACCAGCGCGATGTCAATCACCGGGATGTGCTTCCAGCCGAAGCAGTAGCCCAGCTGCAGGGCAATGTAGATGCCGATGACCAGCGCGAGCGCAGGGCCGTCCGTGGCCAGGAAGGACAGGCCCAGGGCCAGGGCGATGAGGATGGCAGCCATGCCGAAGGCCAGCTTGATCGGCAGCATGCCGGAGGCGATCGGGCGGAACCGCTTGGTCGGGTGCTCGCGGTCCGACTCAACGTCCAGGGCATCGTTGACCAGGTAGATGGAGGACGCGCCGAGGCAGAAGACGATGAATGCGAGTGCGACGTCGATAAGCGTGCGGCCCGTAAACTCACCGGCGGCGAGCGGGGCGGAAAGCACGAGCACGTTCTTGACCCACTGCTTGGGGCGCAGGCCCTTGATCATCGCGTCGGGCAAGTTCTTCGGCGGCTTGCGCTTGGTGCTGATGTCCACGCCCGTGGTGTGCGGCTCAGGCTTGAGCAGGGGCTCGTCGTATTCCTTTTCCGTCATCGGGTTGTCCTTTCCACCTCAACTGCAACCTTGGCCACCGCCGCGCCCAGCGCAGCGCCCGCCAGGGTGTCCGTAGGGTAATGCACCCCGAGCACGTTACGCGAACACATCATTACGGGCACGAGAAGCCACGGCAGTTTCGAGCCCGTAATGTCCGCGAGGTGCACCGCGGCCGCCGCCGTGTTCGTCGCGTGCGAGGAAGGAAACGACAGCTGCGACGGCGTCTTCACGCCGATCTGCACGCGCGGGTCGTGGGGGCGCGGCCGCCGCACGATGCGCTTGAGCACCACGCTCGCCGCGTGCGCAACGAAGGTGCCCGCACCCAAGGCCAGCCACTTCCGGCGGTTCGCGCTTGTCGACGCCGCGCCCACCGCAGCCACGCCCATCCAGCCCAAGTCGTGCTCGCCGAAGTGGCTCAGCGTGCGCGCCACCTTCGTGGTGGCCGGGGTAAACGCGCGGTCTTGCAGGGCGATGAGCAGCTCGGCCTCACGGGCGTCGAGCGAGTGCTTGTTACTGGGCTTACTGGGCATCGAAGATCTTCCCCCACTCCTCGTGGCTGGTCAGGCGTGGCATCGCGGCGCGGTACTCGGACTGCAGGTCCGCCCACCGCTCCTTGATCTGCGCCTGGAGTTCCTTGGTCTGCTTGAGCAGGGCGTCGCTCGTAGCCTTGTCGCGCTTGCGGAAGGCCACGCCCGTACCGCCGGCGGTGGATACCGTAGCGGAATCGACGCGGGCCAGCGTGTACCAACGGGCCTCCTCGGCCGTGAGGTTGAGCTGCGGCGCGTCCCAGTGCGCGCGGTCCTCGGTGGTGAACTGGTGGCGCAGCGCCTTCAACGCCCACGGAATCTTCTTCACCTTGGCCAGGCGGCCGCCGATGTTGCGGGTGGGCACGCCCGGCGCGCCGGTGGGCGCGGGCAGGTCCGCGGCGGAACCGATGACCTGGGCGTCCGGGTACTGCTTGCGGATTTCCTGGATCCTCGGAAGCGAGGACTCGAGGATGCTGAACAGCTGGTCCGGCCCCTTGAGGAAGTCCTGCATGGCCTCCACCTGGATCGCCATGGTGGAGTACTCCATGCACATGATGTGCTTGTAGGTGGACTTGAGCATGTTGCGCAGGATGCCGTCGGCCTTCTCCGGGCCGTACATCGCGGCAACGATGAGGCGGTTGCGCAGGTGGAAGTAGGCCTGCCAGTCGATCGCGTCGTCCTTGTCCGCCCACGCCATGTGCCAAATGGCCACGCCCGGCCAGGTCACCGTGGGGTAGCCGGCCTCCTTGGCGCGCAGGGCGTACTCGGTGTCGTCCCACTTAATAAACAGCGGCAGCGGCAGGCCGAGCTGCTCGGCGACGGCGCGCGGGAACAGGTTCATCCACCAGCCGTTGTAGTCCACGTCGATGCGACGGTGCAGCGCGCGCGAGGTGGTCTTGCGCGGGTCCAGCTCCTCTTCCTGGGTGCCCACGTAGCCCAGCGGGTACTTGGAAAAGTCGTGGTCGTAGACGGCGTGCTCGGCAGCGCCCCACATGAAGGTGGAGCGGTCCACGGCCTCGCCGGTGGTACGCAGCTGCGCGCGGTCCTGCAGGTTGAGCATCTGCCCGCCGACCAGGATCGGGGTGCGCGCGTAGCGGGCTGCCTGCACCGCGCGCACGATGGAGTCGGGCTCGATCGCGATGTCGTCGTCCATGTAGAGGATGAACGGCGCGTCCGTATTGTTCAGGCCCTCGTACATGATGCGGCTGTAGCCGCCGGACCCGCCCAGGTTGCCCTGCGGGAAGATGCGCAGCTTGTCACCGAGCGCGGCCTGCGCCTCCGCGAAGTCCGGCTCGTCCGCCGGGTGCTGGTTGCCCTGGTCCGGCATGAGCACGTGGCTGATGCACGCCTCCACTACCGGGTCCTCGGCCAGCGCGTGCAGCGCGTTGACCGCGTCGCGGGGGCGGTTGAACGTGGGGATGCCCACGGCTACCTGCTTGGGTTGGGGAGGGATCGTGGTGGCGTCGTGAAGCACCTGCTCCTGCGGCGCCTGGTCGGCGCACCACGCGGCGTTGGTGACGGTGGCGTCGGACTCCGCGGTGATGTCGAACCAGAGCCAGCCGCCGTCCTCGAAGTTTTTCAGCGGGAGCGGAATCTCTACGTGCTGGTCGGCGACCTCAACGTTGGTCACGCTGATGCGCACGCCGTCGTGCTTCGAGCGGTAGACGGAGATGGTGGCCGCGCCCTGAATATCCAGGCTCAGGACCACGCGGTCCAACTGCGACCAGCGACGCCAGTAGGAAGCCGGGAACGCGTTGAAGTAGGTCTCGAAGCTGACCTCCTGCCCTTCCGGGACAGTCAGGGTCGTGCGGTCCGACCAGCGCACGCGCTGCTTATTCTGCTCCGCCTCAACGAGGTACAGCGAGCGCACGTCGTGCGGTTCGCCCTTGCGCGGCATGAGCACGCGCGCCAGCGTCTCTACGGCAATCTGCGTATCCAAGAGGTCTCACTTCCACTGTATTTGTGTACTGGGTTTGTGTACTGGACGTATTTCAGACAGTTCCTCCCCAGCGTAATGGCTCGCGGCCCGTTTGCTTCGTGCGGCTCGCGCGGCAGCGGGGTTTTCGGGTTGGGATGACAGAGCGGTTGCGCAGCACCGGAATAGTAACAGTAGTAAGAATAGTAAGAATAGTAACGAGTAAAAACGAGGTGCCTCATGCCACAGCTGCCGCGACGCCCCCGCAACCCGTACACCGCCACCATGGGCAAGACCCCTCCCGTCGTGGCGGGCCGCGACTCCTACGTCCAGGACTTCGCCGAGGCGCTTTACGACGGCCCCGGTACTCACGAGCGGATTTCCATCGTCACCGGCCCGCGTGGCATCGGAAAAACCGTCCTGCTCAACGAGTTCGAAGAAGCAGCACGACAACAATCTTGGCTCGTCATTTCAGAAACCACGACCGAACATTTCAATGAACGCATCCGCGATACGCTGATCCGGAAAATTCGGGAGGCAACCCCTGACAGCACACGCCTGAGCTTCGACTCAACTTCCGACCAAGCTCCGTCTCAGTCACTTCGCTCAGTGTTAGAGGAGTGCTTCTCCCTACTTGAGACGATTGACCAGAAAATGGGTAAACCACCAACTGGCATCCTCATTACTCTGGATGAGCTGCACTATGCGCACGTGCGCGACATCATCGAGTTCGGCACGACCATGCAGCACATGATCCGCGAAGACCGCGAAATTGCCGTCGCGATGGCGGGCATCCCCGGCGCGGTGAAACGCCTGCTTGCCTCGAACGAGGGGCGCAACCCTGTCACTTTCCTACGCCGTGCGAATCGTATCGCGATGGGTCTCGTGCCGCTGGACAGCGTCGCCAATGCGCTCAAGGCCCCTGCCCTCGAGGTGGGAATCGAATGGACCCCGGAGGCGCTCGAACTCGGCACCGAGGCGACCGGGGGTTATCCGTTTATGATCCAACTCGTCGGGCAGCATGCCTTCCGCAACACGAGTGACGGAATTATTGACGAATCCGCGGTACGTGCTGGTATTGAGACAGCGCGACGCAAACTCGGCGAGCTGGTTCATGAACCGTCGCTTGCTGATCTTTCAGATGTGGACCGCACATTCCTCACCGCCATGTCGAAAGACGATGGGCCGTCGCGGATGGCCGACATCGCCGAGCGGATGGGCGTTGATACGCAATACGCGGGCACGTATAGGAGGCGTCTCATTGAGGCCGAGATGATCCGCCCAGCCGGCCGCGGTTTCGTGGATTACGAGCTGCCCTACATCCGGGAGTACCTCCGCGCGCATCCAGCGTCCGACGCAATGGAGCAGCTATCCTTTCCATCAGAAAACTACGACGTGTGACGCAGACCATTAGACTGTCCGCATGACGATTCTGCACTCCGTTGATTTTGGCCCCCGCGACGCGCACCCGGTGGTGTTTCTCGGCTCCATCGCCTCCACCACCGACATGTGGCTGCCGCAACTTGACTCACTGGCCAAAGACTTCCGCGTCATCGCCCTCGACCACCCCGGCCACGGGCTCTCCCCCGACCCGCAGGCCATGCCCGGCGAGACCACGATCAATGATCTGGCCAACAACGTCCTCGACACCCTCGACGCTCTCGGCGTGGACGAGTTCGACGTGGTCGGCCTTTCGCTCGGCGGCGCGATCGCGCAGTACCTCGCCGCCACCAGCGGCCGCGTGACCAAGGCAGTCTTCATGTGCACCGCCGCCAATTTCGGTGGCCCCGACACGTGGGCCCCGCGCGCCGAGGAAACACGCGCGGAGGGCATCGCGCCCCGGGTGCAGAGTGCCATCGAACTGTGGGTCACGCCCGAGTTTCGCCAGGAACGCCCGGCGCTTACTTACGCTCTCACCCGCATGATCGCCTCCACCCGCGGTGAGGGATACGCCGTCGGCGCCGATGCGCTGGCCAGCTGGGACTACACGGAGGAACTGCACAACATTACGGTGCCGGTCCTCACCATCTCCGGGGCCGTGGACCCCTCCACCCCTCCCGAGGTCGTCCACGGGATCGCGGAACTGGTCGGCGGCGAGTCGCAGTCCGTCACGCTCAGCGGCGGCGGGCACGTGCCCACCGTCGAGGTGCCCGACGAGGTCACCCGCGCGATCCGCACCTTTATTACTGAGTAGACCAATGTAGGTCAATCCCCCCGAAACACAGCTGCCACTAGTTGGTGTGGCGGCTGGCGGCCGCGATGGCCTGGAGAACAGTGTTCGTCTCGTAGGTCAGGAAACGCTTCCAGAACTTCATTGCAATTCTCCTTTCTGTTTGCCTGTGGTTAACTTCGCGTTAACTTTAAGCAGTTTAGTTGGTTCACGTCAAGTATTGACGGGGATCAACTATCTAAGAATGCAAGAAACGCCCCGCTGTCCACGGAAAATGTGGACGACGGGGCGTCGATACGCGTGCGAAAGCGTGACTACACGGCAACCTCAAAGGGCGCCTCAGTGGCCTCGCGGACGGAATCAACTGTCTCGCCCGGGGCGACCTCGACGAGGGTCAGGCCGTTCTTCGGGTCAACCTTGAACACGGCGAGGTTGGTAATAATGAGGTCGACACACTTCGCACCGGTGAGCGGGAGGCGGCACTCCTCGAGCACCTTGGACGCGCCCTTCTTGGTGGTGTGTTCCATGAGCAGGATGATCTCCTTCGCACCGTGCACCAGGTCCATCGCGCCACCCATCCCCTTGACCATCTTGCCCGGGATCATCCAGTTGGCCAGGTCGCCGTACTGGGAGACCTCCATCGCGCCGAGGACCGCGACGTCGATCGCGCGGGAGCGAATCATGCCGAAGGAGTCGGAGGAGGAGAAGAAGGAGCCGCCCGGCGCAACCGTGATGGTCTCCTTACCGGCGTTGATCAGCTCCGGGTCCACCTCGTTGTCCTGCGGGTAGGCGCCCACGCCGAGGATGCCGTTCTCGGAGTGCAGGACTACCTCGAGCCCCTCGGGCAAAAAGCCCGGGATCAGCGTGGGCATGCCAATGCCCAAGTTGACGTACTGGCCGTCGCGCAGTTCCTTCGCCGCGCGCGCCGCCATTTCTTCGCGGTTCCAGCTCATTTACTTACTCACCGTCCTAAACTCGATGCCTGTTTCCTGCGGGCCGACCTCCACCACGCGGTCGACGTAGATGCCAGGCAGGTCCACATCCGCCGGCTCGATCGTGTCCACGACGTGCTCCGCCTGGACGATGGTGACCTTGCCGCAGGCGGCAACGTCGGGGTTGAAGTTGCGGGCCGTCTTGTTGAAGACGAGGTTGCCGTAGCGGTCCGCGGTGTGCGCGTGGACGAAGGCGAAGTCAGGGGTCAGCGCCTCCTCCAGCACGTAATGCTCGCCGCCAAACTCGCGGATCTCCTTCGGCGTGGAGTACTCGGCGATGGTGCCGTCCGGGTTGTAGCGCACCGGGATCTCGCCGTTGGCCAGCGGGGTACCCACCCCGGCCTTGGTGTAAAAGGCGGGCACGCCCGCACCGCCGGCGCGCATGCGCTCAGCGAGCGTGCCCTGCGGGGTGAACTCGACGGTGAGCTCGCCCTCGAGGTACTGGCGCGCGTACTCCTTATTGGTGCCCAGGTAGGAGCCGATGGAGCGGGCGATCTTGCCGTCCCGCAGGAGGAGGCCCAGACCGAAGCCGTCGGTACCCAGGTTGTTCGAGATGATGGTCAATTCGCTCGCACCCTGCTTGCGCAGCGCGTCAATGAGCCGGGCAGGGATGCCGACGAGGCCAAAACCGCCAACGGCGATCGAGGCGCCGTCACCGATGTCGGCGACCGCCTCGTCGATGTTTGTCACAACTTTGTTCAGCATGGCTCCACCCTAGCGGGCGTTCGACTCCTGCACAAGGGTTCACAAAGCGAACGGTTTTGCGCTATCGTGGGGCGTGGCGCACATTAGAGTACGTAATGTGGCCGACAACATGGCGTCGAAAAGCGCCCTTGACCTGCGCAAAGGAGATACGATGCAAGTCCAAACCGTACAGTCGCTGATCCGCGGCCTTGCGGTCATCCGCGCCTTCGACGCCGAGCACCCCCGCCGCAGCCTCGCACAGGTGGCCGATGCGACGGGGCTGGCGCGCGCAACCACGCGCCGGTTCCTGCACACGCTTATCGCCGAGGGCTACGCCGCCACCGACGGCGCGGAGTTCTGGCTCACACCGAAGATGCTCGAGCTGGGCTACGCGTACCTGTCCAGCCTGGGGCTGCCCACCATCGCGCAGCCACACCTCGAGGCGCTGTCGCGCACGCTCAACGAGTCCTGCTCGCTCTCCGTGCTCGACGGCACCGACGTGGTCTACGTCGCGCGCTCCGCGGCCCACCGCATCATGAGCGTGAACATCACCATCGGCACCCGCTTCCCGGCGCACGCCACCTCGATGGGCCGCGTCATGATGGCCGGGCTTGACGACGCCACCGTGGACCACTTCCTCGCCGGCCCGCTCGAGGCCATCACGCCATCCACCATCACGGACCCGGACACGCTGCGCGCCGCCCTGCGCAACATCCGCGACGCCGGGTGGTGCGTCGTGGACCAGGAGCTCGAGGCGGGGCTGCGCTCCATCGCCGCCCCGGTGCGCGACGCCACCGGCGCCACCGTCGCCGCCGTGAACGTCTCCACCCACGTGGCCGCCCACCCCTACGAGGAGCTCGTGGACTCCCTCCTGCCCAAGCTTGTGGACACCGCGGACGCCATCACCCGCGACCTCGTGGCCACGCATGCCAACGCTTAACCCGAAAGGACCCCTCATGAACCAGCCCGAAATTGTCATCTGCCACCCCAAGCGCACCGCCGTAGGCCGCTACGGCGGAGCCTTCGTCGGCGTGCCCGTCCAGGACCTCGCCACCGCCGTGGTCACCGCCGTGATCAAGGAGTCCGGCATCGACGGCTCGCTCGTTGACGACATCATTCTCGGCCAGGCCTCCCCCAACGGCGCGGCGCCCGCCCTGGGCCGCGTGGTCGCGCTCGACGCCGAGCTGGGCGTGAACGTGCCCGGCATGCAGCTGGACCGCCGTTGCGGCTCGGGCCTGCAGGCCGTGGCCACCGCTGCCGCCCACGTCGCCTCCGGCGCGGCCGACTTGATCATCGCCGGCGGCGCCGAATCCATGTCCAACACCGAGTACGCGGTGGACGGCAAGATCCGCTGGGGTGCCAAGGGCGGCACCATGGAGCTCACCGACCGCCTGCAGGAGGGCCGCGAAAAGGCCGGCGGCAAGCACCACCCGATCCCGGGCGGCATGATCGAGACCGCCGAAAACGTCCGCGAGGAGTACTCCATCGCCCGCCAGCGCCAGGACCAGCTGGCCGTCAACTCGCACCAGCGCGCCGCCGCCGCGCAGGAGGCTGGCCACTTCGACGAGGAAATCGTCCCCGTCTCCGTGCCGCAGCGCAAGGGCGACCCGATCATCGTGGACAAGGACGAGCACATCCGCCCGAACGCCTCCATGGAGTCCCTGGCCAAGCTGCGCCCCGTCATGGGCAAAACGCTTGACGACGCCACCGTGACCGCCGGCAACGCCTCCGGCCAAAACGACGGCGCGGCTGCCATGATCGTGACCACCCGAGAAAAGGCCGAGGAGCTGGGGCTCACCCCGTCCGTCGTCCTGCGCGGCTGGGCCGTCGCCGGCGTGCCGCCGGAGACCATGTGCATCGGCCCCGTCGACGCCACGAAGAAGCTCTTCGACCGCCTCGATATGTCCTTCGACGACATCGACCTCATCGAGCTCAACGAGGCTTTCGCCGCGCAGGCCCTCGCCGTCCTGGATGCCTGGGGCATTTCTGAGGACGACCCGCGCATCAACCCGGTCGGCTCCGGCATCTCGCTCGGCCACCCGGTGGGCGCCACCGGCGCCCGCATGCTAGTCACCGCCGCGCACGAGCTGCAGCGCACCGACGCCTCACGTGCCCTGGTGACTATGTGCATCGGCGGCGGCCAGGGCCTCGCCGCGGTGATTGAGAAGGTGTAGGGCCCGACGCCAGTTGCCACACCGGGGATCCCCCGGGATACTCGGTGGCATGAAGAAGTCCCACATGGATCTCCTGATCGGCATCGCGCTCATCGTCGTCGCCGGCCTCGCGGTCGCGTTCCTGTCCGGATCGACCGGCGCTTTCATCGCGATCATCGGCGCTGTCGCCGGCGCCGTCTTCATTATCAAGGCCATGCAGGCTAACGACGACGCACCGCACCCACCCGCCGGACAGCCCGACCCGCTCGAGCTGAACAACTCCAGCCCGGCGCAAGAGACCAGCGGCTCGGGACTCGGCGCGGGTCTGGCCGGGGAATACGACTGGGACGCGCACTACCAGCGCGAATTCGGCCAGCAGGACGGCAAGCCGGACGATACACAGGGCGGCAGCAGCCAGTACCGCTAGGCGCTACTTCTTCGCCTCGCGGTAGACGTCGCGCGGGCTCATCAGCGCGTTGCGACGCCCCGCCACGATGAGCCGGTCCAGGTCCGCGCGCACCGCGTCCACGTCCGCCGGGTTGTACTTGCGCTCGCGGCGAGCGCGCTGCAGCTCCTGGCTCGCTGCGGCGAGCGCGATCTGCTGCATGTCCGCAGCAGCCAGGCGGACCTGCTGGAACTTCTGCTTGCGGTCCTCCGCCGTCTCCGGGTCCTCCTCCTCGTGGCTTTGCGAGAGTTTGTCTAGCCACTGCTGCACGATCTCATAGGACTCCGGGGCGAGCTCCGGGCCGTGCTTCTGCACCGACCGTCGCGCCGCCGCGTAGGCGCGCTTGTTCAGCTCCGCCTTCGCGCGGTCGCCGGCCGGGTCCGGGCCGGACTCCATGTCCAGCTTGCTCACCAGCCACGGCAGCGACAGGCCGGGCAGCACCATCGTGCACATCAGGACGGTCAGGGCGATGACGTCGAACTCGTGGTGGTACTGCGTGACCCCCAGCGGCACTGACAGCACCAGGGCCAGCGTGACCAGGCCTCGCATGCCCGACCACGCCATAAGCAGAACCTCCTGCATGCGCAGCGGGGCGACATTGGTGCGCTTCTGCTTCTGGTTGATCCCGCACAGCACCCACATCCACAGCAGGCGGACCAGGAACGCGACGACGGAGAGCGCCACGCCGATGCCCACGGCGTGCCAGAGGACGGTGCCGGCGGCGTCGATAGCATCGCGCACGCTCATGCCGATCAGGCCGAAGGCGACGCCGGTGAACAGCATCTCCACGGTGGACCAGAACGAGGAGCCGGACAGGCGGTCCTCCGCGGTCAGGGGCGCGCGCGAGGACATCTCCACCGCCGCGATGACGATGGCGATCACGCCGGAGGCCTCGACCTCCTCGGCGATGATGTAGATGAAGAACGGGAGCACCCAGGTGAACGCGGTGCGGATCACGGAGTCCGGCACGGAGTTCACAAACAGGGCCGCGAGCCTACCGACGATCAGCCCGATGACGACCGCGACCGCCGCCGCGTAGAGAAACTTCAGCAGGCCGTGACCGAAGTCGATCTGGTTATCCGCCACGAGCGCTGCGACGGCGAGGTTGAAAGTGACGATCGACGCGGCGTCGTTAAACAGCCCCTCCGTTTGCAGCGTGCCGGTGATGCGTTTCGGGATGCCGGCGGGCCCGGCCACCGCCTCCACCGCGACCGGGTCGGGCGGGGCGATTGCCGCGGCGAGCACCACCGCGGCCGCGAGACTGATGCCGGGCAGGAGCCACATGGCGGTGGCGGTAAGCGCCGCGGTGGTGAGGAAGACGAGGATCACCGACATGGTGACCACCACGTTGAGCTGCGAGCGGATCATGCCCCAGCTGGTGTGGCGCGCGAGCGACCAGAGCAGCGGCGGCAGGAAGATGGGGAGGATGATTTCCGCCGGGATTGTCACCACCGGCACGCCGGGGATGAAGATGGCGGCCGCCACGACGATGGTGAGCAGCGCCGGCCAGGGCAGGCCGGTGCGCTCGCCTACGGCGGCGACGAGCACGGTTGCGAACAGCAGGGCGATAACGGCAATCAGGACTTCCACAGTCCTGATAGTAGTGGGCGCTCGCCGGAGGTGTTCGCGGAACTAGATGGGCTCTAGTGCCCGCGCGCCTGGTTCAGCGCCTCGCCGTCCTCGGTGTAGACCCGACAGCAATAATTCATACAGCCGGGCTGCTACAGTCGGGTCGGCACCGGTGACGGTGGCGGTACCAAACTCGGAACGGGGCAGTACCGAGTCTTCGGAACACCGGTACCAAAACCCACAGCCGGCACGCCCGTACGCGCTGCTCGCGCACAACAGCTCGACGGAGTTCGGTACTGACGTGACTGCTGCCCTCGACCGACCGGTCTCGTCAATTGCGACGAAGTCCGTCATCACGGTGAGCGTCAACGACGACCTCGGCCGCATCTCGGCTGTTCTTGCAGACAAGCACCTGAAAAAGGCCCCCGTCGTTGGCATCATCAATCGCTCCGACATCAACCGCTACCTCGTCTCGACGTTTGTCGCTCCCGTCCCGAGTGCATAGACAGGGATTGCCCGTGAGGTAAGGCATGCCTTAAAATGCATCCTTTAGGTTAGGCAGGCCTAACTGGACATTCTTCATTTACCTACGGAAGGTGCAACCTTGGCACTCTTTACCTCTCGCCCCTTCAAGGCAATCGCCGCCACTGTCACCGCGGCATTCATGCTTGCCAGCTGCTCGAGCGAAGCAAGCAGCCCAACAGCCGCTCCCGAAGCTTCCGATGCCAACGGGTCAGACGAGCGCATCGTGGCACTGGGTCTTGGCGACGTCGATACGCTCCTTGCCCTGGGCGAGCAACCAGTCGGTTACGCCACCTGGGAGCAAGAGGGCTCGGGCGATCCCTCCGGACTTGGACCGTGGGCCAAGGACAAGCTCACGGTCAACCCGAACCCAATCCGTGATACCACCACCGAATTCAGCACCGACACTGCGGAAAAGGTGGCGTCGCTCAACCCGACACAAATCATTGCAGTAAACAGCGGTCTCGAGGACGACAAGAAGGCACTGCTCGAGCAGATCGCGCCAACCACCTTCCACTCGGACGAGTACCAGGATTGGCAGGTCCCTTGGGATGCACAGGTCAAGGAGATCTCCAAGGCCGTAGACAAGGAAGACGAAGGCCAAAAGCTTATCGACGACGCCGAGCAGGCATTCGAAGACTTCCGCGAAGCACACCCAGAGCTGCAGGGGAAGACAGCGGTCATCGGCATGCCTTACGACGGGAAGTTCGGCGTGTACACCGCTGGCGACGGCCGCGGCTCCTTCATCGAAAAACTGGGCTTCAAGATCCCGGAGAAGTTCAACGGTGATGGCTCCAGCTTCTTCCTCGACTGGTCGCCCGAGAACTACGCAGATTTCAACGACGTGGACTACCTCTTCGTGTTGGACCACTACGGCGCGATCGATGCGCTGAAGAACGACGAGAACTTCATAGACCTTGACGTCAACAAGCGTGGCGGGCTCTACTGGCTCGACACCGACACGGCCAACGCAATGAGCATGCCCAACCCCCTCACTATCCCGTACGCAATCGAGCAAATCGACGAGCAACTCTAAGCCTCGCGGGGACGCAGCGTCTACCGGGGAACGACCAGTGGGCCACCGCTCACTGGGTCTGACGCCACGACCGCGGGGAGATCAAAAACGCGGCTCAACAAAGACTCCGTGACCACCTCGGCAGGCGCACCGACCGCACGAACCTCGCCGCGCTGCATCACGATCAGCTGATCTGAGTAGCGTGCGGCGAGGTTCAAATCATGCAACACCATGAGCACAGTTCGCCCCTCCTGATCAGCGAGGCGACGTACAAGCGACAAGACCTCGACGGAGTGAGACAAATCGAGGTACGTCGTCGGCTCGTCCAAAAATACAAGCGGAGTGTCCTGCGCTAAGACCATCGCGATCCAGGCGCGCTGGCGCTGTCCGCCAGAAAGCCGTTCGAGTGGACGTTCTGCAAACTCCGCAATATTGGTCAGCTCCATCACTGCATCGACCGCACGCGCATCCTCCGCAGAGGCCTGCCGTAGCCACGACTGATGCGGGTGACGCCCGCGACTGACTAAGTCACGGACCGTGAGTCCCTCGGGTGCGACAGGTGCCTGCGGCAATACTGCAAGCTGTCGCGCAATCTCGCGGCGCTTCAGTTTCGCCGTGTCCACGCCGTTGATCGTTACCGTGCCACCATCGCGCGCAATAAGCCCAGCGGTAGCTCGCAACAGCGTTGACTTGCCGCAACCGTTCGGGCCGATGATCGTGGTGACGCCGCCTTGAGGCACGTCGAGATCAATGCCATCAACGATGACGGTAGCGCCATAACTCACCTTGAGATTTCGAACTTGAAGCATCATACGGACACCTTTCGTGTTGCACGTAGCAGCGTGTAGAGCAGCGCTATGCCACCAATCGCAGTTGTAGCTATACCTACCGGCAGGTTCCCGGGCACCAGGGTGCGCACTGCTAAGTCAGCGCCGGACACGATCGCCGCACCGGCGAGCATCGCGGTGCCTAAAGTTGGCGTTGCTGCATGTGTGATCTTGCGTCCGATCTGTGGCGCGACAAACGCCACGAAGGCTATCGGCCCGGACGCCGCGACGGCCGTCGATGCCAGCACGACAGCCATGAGCATGAGGATGAGTTGCATTTTCCGGAGCTCCACCCCGAGGCCAGCAGCCGTATCCTCCCCGAGCGAGAGCGCCTGAAGATTGAAGGCTGCCCACCGCAAGAACGGAACGACGACTGCCAGCGCAATAAGTACGGCGAGTGCATCGCGCCAGTTCGAAGACCCCACCGAACCGGTGATCCACGCCTGCGCTTTGCCCACATCGCGATAGTCGGCGCGAACGAGCAGGAACGAGGTATATGCCATCACCAGCGCATTGATGATGATCCCGGCGAAGACAAGCTGGAAAGACCCGAGACCCGCGCCACGGCTCAGCCACCAGATTGCCGCAGACACTGCCAATCCACCGAGGAATGCACTGAGCGGGACCCCCAGAAGATGCAGCAGCATTCCGGAGCTTCCACCAGCAAGTAACGCAGTCAACGCGAAAGCGGAGGCACCCGAGGTGACGCCCAGAATGTCTGGGCTCGCCAATGGATTCCTCGTGATGGTCTGGAAGATCGCCCCCGCAAAACCCAGCGCAGCTCCTACTCCCAAAGCTGTCACTACCCGCGGCAGACGCCACTCAATAATCACCGTACGAGCCAATTCCGTGGTTTGGCCCATGAGCGCAGAAACAATATCCCGGACCGTAAGCTCGAAGTCTCCGACCATGACACCCCCAAGGGCCGCGGCGAGAGCCAACACCGTAAGGACACCATTCGTCACGAAAACCCGCATCACAGTTTCGCCCCTTTACGCAAGAGGTACAGGGCGAACGGGGCGCCAACAAAGGCGAGCGTGATACCCACCTGCAATTCGCCGGGCCGTGCGATGACGCGGCCAATGACGTCGGCAAGCAAGAGTAGCGAGGCCCCAGCCAGCGCGGAGCAGGGCAGCACCCAGCGGTAATCGGGCCCGGTGAAGGCGCGCACAAGGTGCGGAACAACCAGGCCAACGAACCCGATTGGGCCCGCCCCAGCCACCGCGGCGCCAGTAAGCAATGCAACCAGGACGATGCCCACGGCACGCGCGATGGGGACGCTCACCCCAAGTCCACTTGCCACGTCGTCTCCCAAGTTCAAGAGGTTCACCCGATTGGCCGTGGCAAAGGCCCCCACAAGCCCGAGGAGAATCACCGGGGCGAGCACCGCAACCACCTGCATGTCGCGCCCAGCGATAGCACCCGCTGTCCAACACCGCATCTCGTTGAGGCTTTGCGTATTCGTCAGCACAATGCCACTGGTAAGCGCACTACAGACCGCGCCCAGCGCAGAACCACCGAGCACGACCATGATTGGGGTAGATCCCAGGCTCCTCATGCTAAGCGCGAACACGAGCGCCACCGCGAGTATTGCGCCGAGGAAGCCCACCCCAACAGTGCCCAACACCGTCATGGAGCCGTGAAAGGAAATAGCTGCCGCCACTGCGAGCGCCGCACCGGGCCCTACTCCCAGCAGGTTTGTGTCTGCGAGCGGGTTTCGGGTGTGGCCCTGCAGCAGCGCCCCCGCTGTACCTAGCGCTGCCCCTACCAACAGGCCGAGCAGGGTGCGCGGAACTCGAAGTTGCGCAATGATCTTCGCCTCGTCGCTGGCCGCCTCGAATTGTTCGGCGCCTCCCGAGAACGCCAGCGTGATTCCGTCGCGAACCGCGCTCACCGTTGCCGCGAACCCCATTTCGCGCGCCCCGAACAGAAGCGACACTAATGCTGCGCACACGGTGAAAGCCGCAAGGAAAGCGACAAGCCCTACACGTTTATCCACGTTGTAACCCCGTTATCGCCAGTACCCCATAAACGACACGTGGTGGCGAGGCACACCCGCCTCTTTCACCAGGAGCCGCCGCATCGCCGTCACAGCCGTGTTCTTCCCTGCGATCCAGTAGTAGGTATGCCCTGCAGTACCCGAAGCGGGGGCGATAGATTCACCGCCGCTGGAGTACGTGGGTGTCTCCCAGACCATGTCGAGGAGGACCTCATCAACTGGCTCTAGTTTTCCAGCTCCCGAAGATACTGAGGCACAGCGGGATGCGACATCGTCTTGCAGTTGTGCACGAAGTAAATCCCCGTGGTCGACGTCGTGGTGTTCGCGGAAGTGCCAGCGGACGTCGACCTGCACAGGGGCGTCGATGGGCAAGTGGTTGCCGGCCGGTACCTCAATGTCAGCAGACCCGGCGAGGCCCTCGGGCCAATCCTCCAAGATGCGGGCTATTGCTGGAAGCGCGGTCTCGTCACCATAGAGGCATGCCATTGCTGCAGACCCCGGATTGAATTCGATGCCAACACCGGAATCATCGTCGCGGGTCGGCCCAATTATCAGGAGCTGCTGGCCAGGTTGCGCGTCCTCCGCCCATGCCGAGGCGGGGCCGGGGTTGTCACTGTGCAGAACAAAATCCACATCTATTTCATCAGGGCCGTCGGCGCATCGTCGGAGCTCTCGAATCGAGTAGGTACGGAGGTGCCCGCGCGTGTGCTCCGGCATCGCACGCCACGCGTCCCACCATCCTTCCTCTGGGAGGCTGAGCATTCCGCTGGCAGACGGGATCAGCAGCTTGATTCGCAAATCCCTGATGGGTACGGCAGGCCCCATTGCATCGACCCCGGTGAACGTCACTCGTTGGAAATTCGGCGCGACACGTTCACTACGGAGGACGGTTGCAAGGAAGGGCCTAAAACTCACCCTGCAGACTATATAGGATTGCCTTACCTAAAGGAAGAAGGGCGGGCTGTCGGCCCCCTTAGTGCCCGCGTGCCTGGTTCAGCGCCTCGCCGTCCTCGAAGTGCGGTCGCAGGTGGTTATCAAACAGGGACAGCGCAGCGCCGATGGCCATGTGCATGTCCAGGTACTGGTAGGTGCCCAGGCGGCCGCCGAAAAGCACCTTGTTCTCGCGGGATTCTTGTGCGGCGAGCTCGCGGTACTTCTTCAGCTTCTCGCGGTCCTCGGGCGTGTTGATCGGGTAGTACACCTCGTCGCCGTCCTCGGCGAAGCGGGAGAACTCCTTCACAATCACCGTCTTGTCGGCAGGGTATGCCTCCTGCCGCTCCGGGTGGAAGTGGCGGAACTCATGGATGCGGGTGTACGGCACGTCCGCGTCGTTGTAGTTCATCACCGGGGTGCCCTGGAAGTCGCCGGTCTCCAGCACCTCGCGCTCGAAGTCCAGGGTGCGCCAGCCCAGGTGGCCCTCGGCGTAGTCGAAGTACTGGTCCACGGGCCCGGTGTAGACCACGGGGGCGTCGGGGGATTCGGCGCGAAGCTTTTCGCGGACGTCGAAGTAGTCGGTGGACAGGTGGACGTCGATAAGCTCATGCTCCGCCATCTTCTCCAACCAGGCGGCGTAGCCGTCGACCGGCAGGCCCTCGTAGGTGTCGTTGAAGTAGCGGTTGTTAAAGGTGTAGCGGACCGGGAGGCGGGAGATGATCTCCGGCGGCAGGTCGGTGGGGTCGGTCTGCCACTGCTTGGCGGTGTAGTGCTTGACAAAGGCCTCGTAGAGCGGCTTGCCAATCAGCGCGATGCCGCGCTCTTCCAGGTTGGTCGCGGCGGCCGGGTCGAGGCCCTCGCGCTGCTCCTCGATGAGCTTGCGCGCCTCATCCGGCGAGTAGTACTTGCCAAAGAACTGGTTGATCAGGCCCAGGCCCATCGGGAACTGGTAGGCGGTGCCGTCGTGCATGGCAAACACGCGGTGCTGGTAGTCGGTGAAATCCGTAAAGCGGTTCACGTACTCCCACACGCGCTTGTTGGAGGTGTGGAAGAGGTGCGCGCCGTATTTGTGCACCTCAATGCCGGTGTCCGGGTCCTTTTCGGAGTAGGCGTTGCCGCCGAGGTGGTCGCGCTTTTCCACGATCAGCACGCGCTTGCCCAGCTCGCTCGCGGCCTGCTCCGCCACGGTCAGCCCAAAGAATCCGGATCCAACAACGATGAGGTCATAAGTCATGGCCTCAATCTTTGCATATTTGCTTATCGACGTAGCCCCGCCCGACACGACGACACGCCGGAAGTCTCAAGACTTACTTTAAACTTTAGATTCCTCTACACTGCTCAACAGATAACTGTTTTCACATCCGCCACAGGAGTTTCCAGGAGTCCTACCGTGCAACAACGCAAACGCCTTAATCCGGCGCCCACCCGGACCTCGCCGCTGCTGACCACCACCGTGGCCGCAATCCTCACCGTGGCCGTCGTCGCCGCGGGCGCCTTCGGCGGCAACCACATCCTCAACGTCCAGTCGGTCGGCGGCGCGGACGCCGAAATCTACTCCGACACCGCCTCCTTTGACACGGGCAACAACACCACGGTGGACGACGCCGCCGTGAAGACCCAGGGCGGCGACTCGCAGGCACGCCGCGTGGTCAAGGAGTTCAGCCGCGACCGCGAGTTCAACCTCTTCGGCCTGACCTGGAAGGGCGACCGCGACATCGTCGCCTACGTACGCTCGCAAAAGGCCGACGGCTCCTGGACCGAATGGTTCGAGATGGACCACGCCGACAACGCGCAGGGCGAGACCAACGGCACCGAACCGATCTTCGTCGAATCCACCAAGCGCATCCAGGTCTCCACCGGCAACGTCGACCTGCTGGATGAGGGCCGCACGGACTCCGCCGCCCCCACCACCGCGAAGGACCTGCAAGCCGTGTTCCTGGACGGCGGCAGCGGCAACGCGAACCCCATCGCCCCGGCGGCCGACTCCTACACCCGCGGCATGCCCAAGGTGATCACCCGCTCCCAGTGGGGCGCGGGTGCCTCCTCCAACCCCACCTACACCGAGCCGGTGACGGCGGCGACGGTGCACCACACCGCGGGCTCCAACAGCTACTCCGAGGCCGAGGCACCGGGCATTGTCCGCGGCATCTGGCAGTACCACGCCCGCAACCTGGGCTGGGGCGACATCGGCTACAACGCGCTGGTGGATAAGTACGGCAACATCTACGAGGGCCGCGCCGGCGGCCTGGACCGCGCCGTCGAGGGCGCGCACGTGGGTGGCTTCAACCAGAACACCTGGGGCGTGTCCATGCTGGGCGACTACGAGACCGCCTCCCCCACCGAGGCCGCCATCAACGCGATGGGCGAGATCATCGGCTGGAAGGCCGCCGTCGCCGGCTTCGACCCGATGGGCTCCGACTACCACTACGCCGACTTTTCCTTCCCGGGATCCCGCTACCCCGCGGGCCAGGGCGCGATGTTCCCCAACATCAACGCCCACCGCGACTTCCACTACAACGCCTGCCCGGGCCAGAACCTGTACAACCGGATGGGCGACATCCGCCGGATTGCCAACCGCAAGTACGACAGCCTCAAGGGCTCCACGGGCCTCGACTCCATCCTCAACCCGTCCAAGCCGGGCAACAACGGCGGGATTGATAACGGCCTGCCCGACAACGCCAACCCCGACGTCGAGGCCACCGACACCACCGTCGGCGACCTCTCCTCCGCCCTCGGCTCCAGCGACGCCGACACGGAGACCGTGACCAACCCTGACGGCACCACCACGACCGTGGTCCGCCCGAACGGCGATGCGCAGAAGGCGAAGAGCAACGTCTCCCTCGAGGGCCTGGCCGCCGGCGACGCCGTCGCCATCGCCGCCGCTGCCGGCACGCTCGCCGGCCTGGTCATCTTGTACGCCAACTCCCGCGGCCTGTTGCCCGGCGCCACCAAGTCCGTCGCCGGGATGGAGATCATCCCCGGCCTGACCGTGCAGCAGCTCACCCCGTACATCGGCCCCGCGCTGCAGGCGGTGGGCAAGCAGGACCTCGCTGACGTGTGGTACCAGTTCGAGCCGACCCTCGGCGCGATCACCGCCGGCGTGGGCGGCCCGCAGGTGGGCGGCCGCGAGTACGCCTTCTTCCAGAAGGGCATCGGTGTCAAGGACCGCCAGGGCCAGATCTACACGCTGGCTGGCAAGGTGGCGGACGCCTGGCTCCAGCAGGGCATGGACGCCGGCCCGCTCGGCATGCCGATCTCGCAGGAGCGCACGCTTGGCGACGGCACCGTCCAGGTCACCTTCCAAGGCGGCTCCATCAGCTACAACCCCGCCACCAGCGCGGTAAACATCACGACCAACTAGGCCGTCAGGCCCGCAGCTAGGCCTGGTCGTAGGAGCGGCGCACCGCGTCCTCCCACCGCGCCACCAGCCGGTCCCGTTCGGGGCCGGCCCACGTGTTTTCCCAGGCGGTGGTGGGACCGAGGGACAAGGGGGCGCAAATAAGTTTGGCCCCAATGCCCGCGGCCGACGCTGCGCCCATCACCGTGGTTTCCGTGTTCGCGGGGCGCTCGACGCGAAGGCCCAGGATGTCGGCCTGCATCTGCATGAGCAGGTCATTGGTGGTCATGCCGCCGTCGACGCGCAGCTCCGTTGGCTCGCCACCCATCGCGCGCACCACCTCGAGCGCCTGCAGGCAGGTGGCCTCGAGCGCCGCGCGGGCGATGTGGCGGCGATCCACGAACCTGGTCAGGCCCGTGATCACGCCGCGCGCGTCGGGGCGCCACCGCGGCGCGAACAGCCCGGAAAACGCCGGCACGATCACCACCCCGCCGCTGTTGTCCACCTGCGCCGCGAGCCGCTCCGACTCCTCCGCGGTACGCAGGATGCCCAGCTGGTCGCGCAGCCACTGGATCAGGGAGCCACCGACGGCCACGGAGCCCTCCTGCGCGTACACCGGCGGCTCGCCGTCGATCTGGTACGCCACGGTGGTAAGCAGGCCGTCGCTGCTCATGCGCGGCTGCGCACCCGTGTTGAGCAGCATGAACAGCCCGGTCCCGTAGGTCATCTTCGCCTCGTTCTCGCGCAGGCAGTGCTGCCCGAACAGCGCGGCCTGCTGGTCGCCCAGCACGCCCGCGATGGGCACCCCCGCGAGCGGGCCGCGGCGGCGCACGGTGCCGAAGGTGCCTATCGACGCCCGTATCTCCGGCAGCAACCGCCGCGGAACCCCAATCTCCGCGCACAGGTCCTCGTCCCACGCGAGCGTGCGCAGGTCCATGAGCAGGGTGCGCGAGGCGTTCGTGACATCGGTGACGTGCAGCGCACGCTCCGGTTCCCGCGCGCCGCCGGTGAGGTTCCAGATCAGCCAGGTATCAATGGTTCCGGCGAGCAGCTCGCCGCGCTCGGCGCGCTCGCGCGCGCCTTCGACGTTGTCCAGGATCCAGGCCCACTTCGGTCCGGCCGGGTAGGAGTTGTGCAGCAGGCCGGTCCGCTCGAGGTAGCGGCCCGGGTCGGCGTCGTTTTCCGGGTTGGTGCGGGTGTCCTGCCACACGATCGCGTTGTAGATCGGCGCGCCCGTCGCCTTGTCCCAGATGACGGCGGTTTCGCGCTGGTTGGTCAGGCCGAGCGCGCCGATGTCGTCCTCGGCGATGTCGGCCTCCGCCATCGCCTCGCTCAGCGCGCGGCGGGTGTTGCGCCAGATCTCCATGGGGTCGTGCTCGACCCAGCCTTCGCGTGGCATGTGCTGGGTGTGCTCGAACTGCGCCTGGGCGACGACGCGTCCTTCGGTATCGGTGATGACCGCGCGGGTCGAGGTCGTGCCCTGGTCAATGGCGGCGATGAGAGGCATGCCGACAATTGTATGGTGTGGGCTAGAACCAGTGTTCCAGCACCTGCGCCACCCCATCTTCGGAGTTGGTGGCGGTGGTGTAGTCGGCGGCGTCGAGAAGCACGGGCGCGGCGTTGCCCATCGCCACACCCATCCCGGCCCAGGCGAGCAGCTCGAGGTCGTTGGGCATGTCGCCGAACGCGATGACCTGGGAGGGTTCAATGCCGTAGCTGGCGGCGAGCACGGACGCGCCGGTCGCCTTGTTCACGCCCGGGTGGGACAGCTCGATGAGGCCCTCGTCCATGGAATAGGTCAGGTGCGCGTCCTCCGGCTCGATGGTGGGTGCGACCAGGTCGAACAGTTCCGCGGAGCGCAGCTGCGGGCAACGCACGAGCAGCTTGGCGGCGGGCTCGGCGACGATCTCCGCGGCGGTGCCGATACCAAAGCTGCTGTCCCAGGCGTCCCGGTTGTATTCGGGGGTGATGAGGAAGCAGTCCTCCTCCGGGTCGAGCGCGCTTTGGCCGACGCGCTCCACGCCGAAGCCGTGCTGCAGGCCGTGCGGGGCGAGCGCCTTGCCGACGGCGTCGACGACGCGCTGCATCGTCTCCGGCGCGAGCTCGAAGGAGCGCACCACGGTGTCTTTCACCGGGTCGTAGACCACGGCACCGTTCGCGCACACGCAGGTCGGCGCGATGGGCAGCTGATCCAGCACCGGCATGAGCCAGCGGTGAGGGCGCCCCGTGGCCAGGGCGAACTTGGCCCCCGAGCGCACCGCGCGGACCACCGTGTCGCGCAGCCTCGGGGTCACCCGGCCGGTGGGGGTGATGAAGGTGCCGTCGATGTCGCTGATGATGAGCTTGGGGGCGTGCATGAGTTTAGGTGCCTTTCTTGGCTTGCTTCGCGGCCTTCTTCGCCTTGCGTTCCGCGCGTTCGCGCTCGTACATCTCGGCCGCCTGCTCCAGCGTGGGCGCGCCGCCGCCGAGGGAGGCGGGCACCCACTTGTCGCCGGGCGCAAACGGTCCGAACTCCGCGTCGTACTCCGCGCGGGACTGCTCGAGCATGCGCTGCATCGCCTGCTTGAGCCGCGCCGTGTCGGCCTCGGCGTCGCCGGTGATCTCGACCGGTGCGCCGTAGCGCACGATCACGCCGACGCCGCGGAACTTTTTGGGCAAATCTTTGGTCCAGATGCGGTGCGAGCCCCAGATCACGCACGGGATCAGCGGCGCGCCCGCCTGCGCGGCGATGCGTGCCGCGCCCGTCTTGAAGTCCGCGAGCTCGAAGGAGCGCGAGATCGTGCCCTCCGGGAAGATGCCGACCAGGTCGCCGTCGCGGAGGCCGCGCACGGCGGCGTCGACAGCCGAGCCCCCGTTGTCCCGGTCCACCGGCACGTGCTTCATGGTGCGCAGCAGCGTCCCCAGCACGGGGATGTCAAACACGCCCTGCTTCGCCATGTATCGCAGCAGGCGCCCGCCCTGCAGGAGCGGGCCGGTGCCGGTGAGCATGAAGTCGTAGTAGCCGGTGTGGTTGGCAGCGATGATCGCGCCACCGCGCTCCGGGACGTGCTCCGCCCCCACCACGCGCACGCGCATGCGCTGCAGGCGCATCAGGCGATTGAACATGCGCACGGTGAACGGGTAGAGCCGCTCCTTCGACTCCACCGGGTGCTTCGCCGGGGCCCGGTAGTCCGCCGGGACGGTGAACCCGCGCAGCGTCTTCCACTGCGGTGCGGTGCCCATTAGGCCTCGAGCACTTCCTTGCCCACCCACGGCTGCAGCGCGGCGGGCACGCGGACGGAGCCGTCGGCCTGCTGGTTGTTCTCCAAGATAGCCACCAGCCAGCGGGTCGTGGCCAGGGTGCCGTTCAGCGTCGCGGCGATCTGGGTCTTGCCGTTCTCGTCGCGGTAGCGGATGTTCAAGCGGCGGGCCTGGAAGGTTGTGCAGTTGGAGGTGGAAGTCAGCTCACGGTAGGTGTGCTGCGACGGCACCCACGCCTCGGTGTCAAACTTGCGGGCCGCGGAGGAACCGAGGTCGCCCGCGGCGACGTCGATGACGCGGTAAGGCACCTCCACGTCGGCGAGCATCTCGCGCTCCAGACCGAGCAGCTTTTGGTGCATGTCCTCTGCCTCTTCCGGCTTGCAGTAGACAAACATTTCGAGTTTGTCGAACTGGTGGACGCGCAGGATGCCCTTCGTGTCCTTGCCGTAGGAGCCGGCCTCGCGGCGGAAGCATGAGGACCAGCCGGCGTAGAGCAGCGGGCCGTCGGAAAGATCGATGATCTCGTCCTGGTGCAGGCCGGCCAGCGCCACCTCGGAGGTGCCCACCAGGTAGAGGTCATCGCGCTCGAGGTAGTAGATCTCCTCGTCGTGCTCGTCCAGGAAGCCGGTACCCGCCATGATCTCGGGGCGCACCAGCACCGGCGGGACAACGACCTTGAAGCCGGCCTCGCGCGCCTTCTTCGCGGCGTGCATGAGCATGCCCAGCTGCATCCAGGCGCCGTCGCCGACCAGGTAGTAGAAGCGGGCGCCGCCGATCTTGGTGCCGCGCTTCATATCAATCGCGCCGAGTGCCTCGCCCAGGTCCAGGTGGTCCTTGACCTCAAAGTCGAACTCCGGGACCTCACCAACGTGCTCGAGCACGACGAAGTCTTCCTCACCGCCGGCGGGCGCGCCCTGGATGGGGTTCGGGATCTTGGACTGCAGCGCCTTGACCTTGGCCTCTGCCTCCTCCTGCTCGGCCTCGGCGGCCTTCACGCGCGCCTTGAGCTCGTTCGAACCCTCCAGCAGTGCGGGGCGGTCCTCCGGCGCCGCCTGCCCAATCTTCTTGCCAAACGCCTTCTGCTCACCGCGCAGCTCGTCCGCCGCCTGGATCGCGGCGCGGCGCTGCTCGTCGGCGGCAATCAGCTGGTCAACCAGCGCCGGGTCCTCACCGCGGGCGGTCTGGGATTGGCGTACAACGTCCGGATTTTCGCGCAGGAATTTCAGATCAATCACAAGCACTCACTCTACCTTGTCGCCGCCCCACCGCAGCCGGGAATGGGGCGTGGCGTTGCGCACCGAGCTTAGCGACGCTTAGCGACGCACACCACATCCCATTTCACCCCAGCTGGTCATAACCAGCGCGGTATGGTGGAGGTATGATCACCAACGGCCCGGTCCCCAAACACGCCCAGCTGCGGGCGCTGTTGGAGCGGCGCTGCGCCGAGGAACTCGCTCCCGGGGACCTGCTGCCCGGCGAGCGGGCGCTGGAGGAGGAGTACGGCGTTTCGCGCATCACGGTACGGCGCGCGATCGGGGACCTCGTCGCGGACGGGAAGCTGCGGCGGGTGCGCGGCAAGGGCACGTTCGTGGCACCGTCGCCGCTGGTAAGCCGCATGCACCTGGCGAGCTTTTCGGAGGAGATGCGTGAGCAGCGGGTGGACGCGGCGTCGATAATCTTGCACTCTGGCCTCGCCACTCCACCGCTCGACGCGGCCGAGTTCTTTGGCACTGCGCCGGAGATCCCGCACATCCAGCTGCGCCGGCTGCGGCTTGGCGACGGCCAGCCCTACGCCGTGGACGACGCCTGGTACAACGCGGCGCTCGTGCCGGATCTGCTCGAGCACGACGTGGAGCAATCCATCTACTCGCTACTCCGTACCCGCTACGAGCTGCCCATCACCGAGGCAGAGCAGACCGTCACCGCGGCGAGCGCCACGGCCGCCAACGCGAAGGCGCTGGAGGTGCAAACCGGGACCGCACTGCTGCGCATCGTGCGGCGGGCCGGAAGCGGCGCGCGACCGGTGGAATACTGCACCTCGTGCTACCGCTCGGACCGCTACTGGCTGACCACCCGCGTCGGCCAGGACGCCGACTGCGGCGAGCAGTTGCCTAGTATGTAAGGCATGGTTTCGACTTCCAACGCCACCCGCGCGTTCCTCATCGCCGCGCTCGCCGGCTCGGTGGGCATGGGTTCCTACGCCATGACCACCGACGCGAACGCCCCAGGCGGGGGCGCGAACGGCGAGCAGGGACAACCCCAGGCGCAGACCAGCGAGCACGGCGCGCCGCCAACGCCGTTTACCACCGCTGACCAGGGCGCTTGCCTGACTTGGAACGTGGCCGAGGACGGCAGCGTCACCGGCTTTGAACAGACCGACTGCGCCGTCGAGCACCGCTTCGAGGTGGCCTCGCGCCAAGACCTGGCCATCTACCCCACCTCCGAGTTTGGGCAGGACGCACCCATGCCCAACCCGACGCGCCAGGCGCAGCTGCGCGAGGAGCTGTGCGGCGCGTCCACCCTGCGCTACCTGGAGGGCAAATACGACCCGAACGGCCGCTACTCCATCGCGCCGATCCTCCCGCCGGCCACCGCCTGGGAGGCTGGCGACCGCACCATGCTGTGCGGCCTGCAGGAGACCAACCGCGCCGGCGAGCAGCTGCTCACCACGGGCCGCGTCGCCGAGGAGGACCAGGCGCGCACCTTCGCGCCCGGCGAGTGCGTGGCCATCGACGGCGCGAACAACGCCACCGTGGTCGACTGCGGCCAGCCGCACCAGATGGAGATCACCAGCAAGGTCGACCTCGCCCCGGTCTTCCCCGACGGCACGCCGTCCGTGGAGGACCAGGACAAGTACCTCGGCGACGCCTGCACCGAGGCCGCCCACACCTACCTGGGCAGCGAGGAGAACCTGTACCAGATCTCGTTGCAGCCGTTCTGGACCACGCAGCAGCCCGCCTCGTGGGAGGGCGGCTCGCACAGCGTGAACTGTGCGCTCGTCTTCTCCTCGCCCAACGGCGGGTTCTCCGAGCTCACGGGCTCGGCAACCGGGGGCCGGGAGGCATTGCTTATCGACGGCACCCCGCCGCCGGAGCGACCCCAGCGCCGCCCGCTGCGCGAGAACCAGACGCCGGCCGCCGCCTCCGCCCCGGCCTCGCCTGCCCCAGAAGCCGCCCCGGAGGCTGCCCCGGAGACTGTGCAGTAATGGTCGAGGTCAGCGACGAGGAGTTCGAGGCGATGATCGACGACGCCCTGGACACCATCCCCGACGAGTTTGCCCGCCGGATGACCAACGTGGTCATCCTTGCGCGCGAGTTCAACGAGGACCAGCCCGAGATCCTGGGCCTGTTCGAGGGCGTGCCGCTGCCGGAGCAGCACGCCAACCACACCGGCTACCTGCCCGACGCGGTGTTCATTTACAAGCAGCCGCTCCAGGCGATGTGCCACTCCGTGGAGGAGCTGCGCCACGAGGTGGACGTGACCGTCAAGCACGAGGTGGGCCACTTCTTCGGCATGGAGGAGCACGAGCTCCACGCCCTCGGCTGGGGCTAGCGGGCGCGCTCCTGCTGCCCGAGTGTCCCAGCGCGGGCCGCGTCAACCCACTCCGCAGCCGCCGCGATGCGCGCGTCGCGCACCGGGTGCGGCCCGCCGGCGCAGCGCGGCCACGACCCGAGGAACCGGATCCGCGAGGAGCGCAGGTACACCCCGCGCAGCGCCTCCGCCACCGGCGCGTCATCGATGTGGCCGACGAGGTCGGCGAAGAAGTTGTACGTGTTCGGTTCCTCGCGGGTCGGGCGGGACTCGATGCGCGAGAGGTCCACGCCGCGGTAGGCGAACTCCTGCAGGATGCCCACCAAGCTGCCGGGCTCGTTGGGCGTTTGGAAGACGATGGAGGTGCGGTCGTTGCCCGTGCGCGCGGGCGGGGCCGCCACCGGGCCCGCGAGGACGAAGCGGGTGCGCGCCGCCTCCAGGTCCGCCACGTTGCGGGCGTGAACCTCAAGCCCGAAGAGCTCGGCGGCGCGCTCCGGGGCGGCGGCGACGTCGGCCGCTCCCTCGGCGACCTGCTGCGCGGCGGCCGCGTTCGAGGTCGCGGCCTGGAAGGTGGCGCCCGGCGCGTGCTCGCCCATCCACCGTTTCACCTGCTGGTAGGCGACGGGGTGGGTGGCGAAGCGGGTGGCGCTCGCAAGCGATTGCCCCTTGCGAGTCATGATGGCAAACGCGATCTCCAGCTCGGTTTCGGCGAAGATCTGCACGCCCGGGGTGGCCAGGAGCGCGTCCGAGGTGGTGGTCACCGCTCCGTCGACCGAGTTCTCGATGGCCACCACCGCGCGGTCGGCCCGCCCCTCGGCCACCGCGGCGAGCGCCTCCGCCGACGAGTCCACGGCCACGAGCTCCGGTGCGGGCAGCGCGAAGGCGTGCACCGCCTGCTCAGTAAACGTGCCGGCAGGTCCCAGGTACGCGATACGGGTCATGGGCTTAAAGTTATCGTATGCGCCGCCGCCTCATCACCGAAATTATTCTCGTGCTCGCAGTCACCTTCGGCATGAGCGGGCTTCGCTCCGGGCTCAAGCTTATCGACGCCCTCCTCACCGCCCCCTTAAACGATCAGTCCACCACCCTGGTGCAGCAGGCCTCGGCCATCGGCTGGTTGGACCTGGCCATGCAGGTCGCCTCCGCGGGCACGCTGTTCGCGTGGGGAGGGCTGGCCTGGTACCTCCTTGGCGCCAAGTGGCGCTGGCCGAAATGGCGCGACTGGGCACACGGGGCCGGGCTCGCTGCGCTCATTGGGCTGCCGGGCCTTGCGTTCTACGTAGGCGCGGTACACCTGGGTTTGTCCAAGGTGGTGGTTCCCGCGACGGAGGCGGTGCAGATCCCGACCTCGCTGTTGTGGGCACTGGCAAACGGGTTCGGCGAGGAGGTCGTGGTGGTGGCCTACCTGGTGACCCGGCTGCGGGCCCTGGGGTGGGCACCCTGGCAGGCGGTCGCGGCGTCTGCGCTGCTGCGCGGCTCCTACCACCTCTACCAGGGCGTTTCGGCGGGCGCGGGCAATATTGTGATGGGCGTGGTCTTCGCGGGCTACTTCCTGTGGCGGACCGAGCGGACGCACTCTGCGGCCGCAGAGTGGCGCACACCCGAGATCGGCGCCGTGTGGCCGCTGGTGCTCGCGCACTTCCTCATTGACTCCGTCGCGTTCGTGGCGTACCCGCTTCTAGACCTCTCCTGGCTGGGCATCTAGATATACTTCCGTGCTAGTCGGCTCCGCTGGTTTTTGCAACAATCACACGTCCTCGTAATCCGTCAGGATGCACGGCCTGGGCGCTGGCGAGCACGTGTCTACTCCTTGGAATTCATGCGCTGCCTAAAAAGCTGGCAAAGCAGTGCCATCCCGGCCACGGCAGCTGCAGAGCTACAGAGAACGGTAGGCGCCGCCTGTGCCGCTACGAGCAGTGAGCCAGCAGTCGCGCCCAGTGCCGATCCCAAGTAGTTAGCAGAGGCATTCGCGGCTACGGCAGTGGCGCCGTCAGCCGGGTTTGCCTGGAGAAGGATGTGCTGCTGGGGCGCAAGTGAGGCCCACCCGCACATTCCCCAAACAAATAGGCTCGCAACCAGAAGCCAGACGGTCTGCCCCTGCGTCATACCGAGCAACGCGCAGATGAGCCCCACGAGGATGGTCACACTGAGACGCAGCGGATTGCACCGATCCATGAGTCTGCCTATACCTAGCGCACCCACCGCGCCTCCAACGCCCCAAACCCAAATCGCAAGAGTCTGGTGTGTGGCGAGACTTCCCACGGACAGAATCACGGTCATATATGTATAGAGCCCCAGAGAAGCTACGCCAGTCAGCAATGTCACTGTCACCGTGAGCAAGTTCTTGGGGCGCGCGATCGATCGCAGCCGGTCGCCCGCACCCGACGCAGGTATTGCTGGCAGTTCTCCTCCGCGCACAGCGACTCCCACTAGGGATGCGCCGCCGATAGCCACGATCAACAAAATGGCGGCTCGCCACCCCCAGCGATGTGCCAGCTCCAAGCCTATCGGGACACCGAACACGGTACCAACTGCCAAACCCGCAAGGACCAGGGCTAACGCGCGTCCCCGGCGTTCTTCTCCCACGAGTTCGGCGGCAACCGCGGACGATAAGGGCGAGTACACCCCCGCTGCCGCGCCAGCCACTATTCGGGTAACCAAGAACACCACAACGGTCGACGAGAGCGCTGTGGCTAAGTTCGCCACTGTAAAAACCAGAAGGGAAAGGATCAGGCTCCGTCGTGATCTCCGACCCGCACGCCCAGCCAGCAGGGGTCCTGCTACTGCATATGCGCCGGTGAAGGCCGCCACCCCCAGGCCCACGGTGGATTCGCGTGCATTCATGGACGAGGCAATAGCAGGAAGAAGACCGGCAACAACGTAGGCGTCTAGCCCGAGAGCAACACTGCCCACCACGAAGGGCCAAAGCCGCCCCATCAAGCTCGTCCCGCCTTCGTGCCGGCGTTGGCGATCACAGCCGCAAGCACGCCCGGGAACAACTGATCTAGATCCTCACTTCTCAGCCGAATGAGACACGCACGACCTTCACTCCGTGTCCATGTCACACCCGCATCGCGCAGCATGCGGGTGTGATAAGTCAGGGTCGACCGAGGAAGATCGTCTGCGAGCTCGAGACTATCGTGCTCACCCCCGTCCGCTAGGCGACGAATCATCTCCAGACGCGTGGGATCGCTCAGGGCTGCCAACACTCTAGCCAGTGTGATCTCATCGGTTTCTGGATGGTGGTATGTGCGAGGGGACATGAAACCTCCTTCTTTCGTGCGGTGATACCTGCATGATAATCGTGCAGCAATTGTTGCACAACTCTTCTTCGGTAGCTTCCGACCGCCCCGTCCAGGGCATCTAGTGGCGGATTTCCCGGCGAACTCCCAGCGCGCGGCGCTACGAAGCAGTAGGTCCCACGCGCCACAACCGTTACACTAAGTGCATGTCTTCGACGCCCCACTCCAACGACCCACGCGATCACCTGGGGGAGTTCGTGCTGGGCAAGGATGGAAAGCCCCTGGTAGACCGGTACGGTCGGCCAATCCGCAAGCGCAGCGCGCGCCAGGAGCCTCCCCGGCAGCCGGCGCCGCGCCAGGAATACGAGCCGCGACGCGTCCCCGAATTCACCCGCGTGGAGCGCCCCCGACAGCAAGCGCCGCGGCAGCAAGCGCCCCACCAGGAGTACCAGCCCCGTCGCACCCCGCAGTACTCGCGCCCGGCGCCCGAGCCCGCCCGCGAGCCGGTGCCGTCGCAGGTGTCGCGGGGGCGTCGAAGGGGAACGAAGCGGCGTCGAAAAGCGAAGGCCCCGGGCTGCGGCGTCCTCTTCCTCGCGCTGATCGTGCTCGTGGTGGTGGGCACGCTGTTTACCGACGCCCGCCTCACCCGCATTCAGGCGCTCCCGCCCGAACAGATTGCGAACACTTCGGGCACGAACTGGCTGCTCGTCGGCTCCGACTCCCGCCAGGGCCTGAGCGAGAAGGACGTGGAGCGCCTCGGCACGGGCGGCGACCTGGGCACAACCCGCACCGACACGATCATGCTGCTACACCTCCCGCTGCACGGGAAGCCGACGCTGGTGTCCATCCCGCGCGATTCCTACGTGGCCGTGCCGGGCTACGGCTACGACAAGATCAACGCCGCGTTCGCGTACGGCGGCGCCCCGCTGCTGGCGCAGACCGTTGAGGAGAGCACAGGCCTGCACATCGACCGCTACGCCGAGATCGGCATGGGCGGGCTGGCCAACGTGGTCGACGCCGTCGGCGGCGTGGAGATCTGCGTGCAGGAGCCGATCGACGACCCCCTGGCCAACATCTCCGTCCAGCCCGGTTGCCAGAAGATGGACGGCGCGACCAGCCTGGGCTACGTGCGCACCCGCGCCACCGCACAGGGCGACCTGGACCGCGTCATGCGGCAGCGCGACTTCCTCGGCGCGATGCTGGACAAGGTGACCTCGCCCGCCGTGTTCCTCAACCCCTTCCGCCTGGTCCCGCTGCTGTGGACGGTGCCGACGATGTTCTCGGTCGGCGAGGGCGACCACATCTGGAACCTGGCCCGCATCCCGCTGGCGATGCGCGGCGGCATCAACGCAGAGACGATCCCGCTCGGTGGTTTCCAGGACACCGACGTGGGCAATGTGTTGCTCTGGGACGAGGCCGCGGCGGAGGAGCTCTTCGCGTCCCTGCGCTAATCACTTCAGCCCCGTCCACGCCGAGGACGTGTCCTGGGGCAACGCCGCAAACTTCTACCGGCTCTACAGGTAGTCGTAGTTGATCTCGGTGTCCGGGGCGAAGAAGACGCAGCCGCCCTCCATCGGGCGCAGGTAGATCGTGTCGCCCTGATCCACGTTGATGCCGCGCGGCACCTTCACCGTGATGCGATCGCCGCGCACGGCGATCACGTCGTCGGCTTTCTCCTCGCGGCTGCCATAGACGTACAGCTCAGAGCCGAGGTGCTCCACGATGTCCACGCGCACCGGCAGGCCGTACTGCTCGCCCGGCTGGTTCACGCCGAGGATCTCCCAGTTCTCGGGGCGGATGCCCACGATCACGCGGTCGGACTGCACCTTGGCCATCTGTTCCGCCGGCATGTGGTAATCCAGCGCGTGGTCCTTGCCGCCCGCGACGCGGTTGCCAACCACCGGCACGTTCTCAATCAGCGTCATCGCCGGGGAGCCGATGAAGGTGGCCACGAACGTATTGCCGGGGTTCTCATAGAGCGTATTCGGGGCGTCGACCTGCTGGATGATGCCGTTCTTGAGCACGCAGACGCGGTCGCCCATAGTCATCGCCTCGGTCTGGTCGTGGGTGACGTAGACCGTGGTGGTGTTCAGCTCCCGCTGCAGCTGCAGGATCTGGGCGCGAGTGGACACGCGCAGCTTCGCGTCCAGGTTGGACAGGGGCTCGTCCATGAGGAAGACCTTCGGCTGGCGCACGATCGCGCGGCCCATGGCCACGCGCTGGCGCTGGCCGCCGGACATGGCGGAAGGCTTGCGGTCGATGAGGTCCTCGAGCTCGAGCATCTTCGCCGCGAAGTTCACGCGCTCCTCAATGGTCGCCTTGTCCACCTTGGCGTTCTGCAGGGCGAACGCCATGTTTTGGCGCGCAGTCATGTTGGGGTACAGCGCGTAGGACTGGAAGACCATGGCCACGTCTCGGTCGCGGGAGCGGGTCTCGGTGACGTCGGTGCCGTCGATAAGAATCTGCCCCTCGTCAACCGGCTCCAACCCGGCGAGCATGCGCAGCGTGGTGGACTTGCCGCAGCCCGACGGGCCTACAAGCACCAGGAACTCGCCGTCGGCGATCTCCAGGTTGAGGCGGCTGACCGCCGGCGGCTTCTGCGGATCGTAGATCCTGGAGGCCTGGCGGAATTCAACAGTGGCCATGATGTCCTTTCAGGTGGTGCGAAATGTGCAGGGTGCGGGCTTAGAGCTTCGGTGTGATGTCGCGGTCGATGACGCCCTGGGTCTCCTTCTGCAGGTCGGCGAAGGTCTGCTCCACGTCCTGGCCGCCGACGGTGATGCGGTCGAGCGCGCCGCCGATGCGCTGGCCGCCGCCCGAGACGAACACGCGGGCGTAGTCCTGCGGCTTGGTGTTCTCGTTCAGCTGCTTGATCGCGGTCTCCGCGTTCGGGTTCTCCTCCAGGAACTTCTTCTCCTCTGGATCCTCCAGGGCGTCCTTACGCACCGGCATGTAGCCAGTCTTCTGGGAGAACTTGATGGTGTTCTTGGTGTTGGTCATGAAGTCGATGAACTTCACCGCGTTGGCCTTGCGCTCATCGGAGATGCCGTTCGGCACGGCCAGGCCGGCACCGCCGGTTGCGGCGGACGGGCCAGGGCCGGGCAGGTAGGTGGTGATGAACGGGATGGTCGCGGTCTCCTTCAGGCCGCCGAGGGAGCCGGTGGACTCCAGCAGGCCGGACGCCTTGCCCGAGCCGAACGCGACGGTCGGGTCGGTCGCGATCTCGATGTGGCCCTCCTTCACCTGATCCTGCAGGAACTTGCCCGCCTCGATGGACTCAGGGGAGGTGAAGTTCGGCTCCCACTCGTTGGAGTAGGACCCGCCGAATGCCCAGATCATGCCCTGGAAGTACCAGTCCAGGTAGTTGGAGCCGTCCGGCACGGTCACGGCCGGCTTGTTCAGCTTCTCCTTGATGGCGGTCGCCCACTCGTCGAACTCCTGCCAGGACTCCGGGCCGCGATCGGTCGGCAGGCCCGCAGCCTTGAGGTCGTCGGTGTTCCAGTACATCAGGTTGGTGGAGCGGGAGTACGGGACGCCGTAGTGCTTGTCGTTGTACTTGTAGTCCTCGCGCAGGGTGTCGACGTAGCTGTCGGCGTCGATGTCGTTCATCTCCCACAGCTCATCCAGCGGGGTGGTTGCCTCGTTGAGCGCGAAGTTGAACCAGGTGACGTCGGAGGCCACGAGGACGTCCGGCTGGTCGCCGCCGGCCAGCGACGCGTTGAAGCGCTGCGCCACCTCCTCGTAGTTGGAGCCCGCGGTCACCAGCTCGACGTGCAGGTCCGGGTTCTCCTGCTCAAACTCCTTGATCATTTCCTCTTCCAGGTCGCGGGAGGAACCCGGGTGGTTGGACCAGAAGGTGATGGTGTTGGCGTCGCCGGAGTCCTTGGAGCCGTTGGAGGCGGTGGTGGAGCCGCCCGCGCAGGCGGTCAGCGAGACGGTGGTGAGCAGTGCTGCGCCCAGGGCGGCGATGCGCTTGGTGTGACGGGACATGGTGTTTCTCCTTGATGTGTTGTTGGAAGTGTTGCGGTTGGTGGGGGTGACGGTGGCGTCGAAAAGCGCCTAGCCCTTCACCGCACCAGCGGTGAGGCCCTTGATCATCGGCTTCTGCAGGATGAGGAAGATGATGATCATGGGCAGGGTGGTCAGCACGGTGCCGGCCATCACCGGGGCCCAGTTGGTCACGCCCTCGGCGTCCTGCAGGCGAGTCAGGCCGACGGGCAGCGTGGCCGCCGCCGGGGTGTCCGTGATCAGGAACGGCCACAGGTACTGGTTCCACTCGTTGACCACGGTGATCAGGACGAACGCGGAAAGCGTCGGCCACGACATGGGCAGCACCACACGGAAGAGGGTGGTAAAGAAGCCCGCGCCGTCCATGCGGGCGGCCTCCAGGATCTCAGGCGGCAGCGACTGGAAGTGGTTGCGCATAAGGAACGCGCCGAAGGCGACGCCGGCCAGCGGGATGATCACACCGGCGTAGGTATCGCGCCAGCCCAACGACGCCACCAGCGAGTAGTTAGAGATGATGGTGATCTGGTTGGGCACCATCAGCGAGGCGATGATGAGCAGGAACAGCAGGTTGCGGCCCGGGAAGCGCAAGAACGCGAAGGCGTAGGCCGACAGCACGCCGAGGACCACCTCAATGATGGTGAGCACGAGCGTGATGATGACGGAGTTCTTCAGGTAGCTGGCAAAGCCGGAGGTCTGCCACACGTACGAGTAATTCTCCGCCTTGAACGGGTTGGGCCAAAACGAGATCGGATCCGAGTAGACGTCCTGGAACGACTTAAAGCTGGTGATGAAGATGAAGTACAGCGGCACCATGATCACCAGGACCGTCAGCACGAGCGCGATGTAGCCCAGCACCTTCACCGCCGGGTGCGAGTGGTCCATCGGCGCGCCCTTGCGCTTGCGCTGCGTTTCCGTGATTACCGGCTCCGCGTCGGACTGGGAGCCCGGCACCGGGGGCAGGTCGCCCCGGGGAGCGGAGTGCGTGACCGCCGGGATGGTCTGCTTCGTAGACATTTACTTCTCCATCCTTTCCTGCATCTTCACCTGGATGACCGTGATGATGAGGACCACGAGGAACATGATCGTGGCCACCGCGGCGCCGTAGCCGGCGCGGTTGTTCACAAACGTCTCCTGGTAGACCTGGAACACCATCGTGGAGGTGCCGTAGCCGAACGGACCGCCGCCGGTCATGGCGTTGATGATGTCGAAGACCTGGAACGAGTTCAGCAGCACCGTGATGAGCAGGAAGAAGGTCGTGCCGCGCAGCTGCGGCAGGACCACGCGGAAGAAGTGGCGCGCCGGCGAGGTGCCGTCGATCTCCGAGGCCTCGTCCAGGTCGCGGCGGCGCCCCTGCAGCGCGGCGAGATAGATGACAAAGACGTAGCCCACGTTCTTCCACACGTAGGTGACGGTGACCATGAACAGCGCCCAGTTCTGCTGTTGGTAGAAGTTGGGCACGTCCACCCCAATCTTGCCCAGGAAGAACTGGATGAGGCCGTAGGAGGGGTCGAAGACGAACTGGAAGGCCACGCCGATCGCCGCGCCGGCGATGACGTAGGGAGCGAAAACCATGGAGCGCACCGCGGCGCGGCCGAACAGCTTCTGGTCCAGCAGCAGCGCCAGCGCCAGCCCGATCACCATGGAGCCGGCGACGGCGAAGAAGGTGAACACGACGGTGTTAAACACCACGCGCCCGGTGTCCGGGGCCTGGAACCAGTCAATATAGTTCTGCAGGCCGACAAAGTGCATCGTCGGCGAGGAGATGTTCCAGTCGTAGAAGGAGATGCGGATGTTATCTACCAGCGGCCGGTAGGTAAACAGAATGAGGAGCAGCAGGTTCGGGCCGATGAGCAGCGCAGCCAGGCCGATCTGCCGCCAATCAATCTTCCGTTTGCGCGGGTTGCGCGCGTACTCCTCGGAGACCTCCGGGACTTCGGAGACCGCGGGAATCCGCGCGCGCGTCTGCGATGTGGGTTGCATGCGCAAGAACTTAGAGGCCCCGGGTGAACATTCGGTTGACAGAAAGTTCTACCTGAGAAAACTACTTGCAAACTTCAAGAGATCTGCAAGAGATGTACAAAAGCTCTGCGCGACAACTGTCTTTCAGCTGGGTTTAGATGGTCACCTGGCGCGACTTGATGTTGTCCAGCTGTTTGCGCTCGGCGGCGGTGAGCTGCGCGTCGTTGCCCAGCTCCGCCTCCAGCTTCGCGTCCAGCGCCTTCAGCGCCTCCGCGTAGGACTCCGGAGCGACCTCCGGGTCCAGGTCCCACACCGGCACGACCACGCCGTGGGTGCGGAACGCGCCGGCGAACTTCGTGCCCTCGCCCAGCACCAGCTCGCCCTTCGCGGCGATGCGCGCGAGCGCGTTGAGCACCTGCGACTCGTTGTCCTCCGTGCGGATCCACCGGATGTGCGCCTTCCCGCCGCCCGGGTTGACCCACCACACGGCGCCCGGCACGCCCGCGCTGACCTCGGCGGACGGCCACACAGCGCCGTTCGCCTGGTTCATCGCCTGCCGCAGCTGCGCGGGGACGTCCTCGCCCTCGGCGAACCACCAGTTGAAGTCGTTGTGGACGGTGATCTCGGGGGTGAAGGTGGCGTCGATAAGCGCCTGCAGCTCCGGCTGGCTCCCATCGGCGGCGGTGGACTGGAGCGTCTCGCCCGGCTTCGCCTCGAGCACCCAGCTCAGCGCGTACGCGAGGTCGCGGCCGGGGTTTTGCGAGTGCGCGCCGACCTGCAGGGCCACGAGCCGCTCGCCGCTCTCGCGCACCATCGCCGCGGCCGCGCCCGGCAGCACGGTGGCCACGGTGACGTCCTCGCCCTTGACCTGGAACTTCGCGCTTGCCGACGGCACGAACTCCTGCAGCGCGATCAACTCGGCCTCAGCGGCGAGCCCGCCGAACGGGCGGGGATCCTTCTGCAGCGCCTCGCGCTCCTTCGCGCGCGCGGCCATCTTGGCCTGGCGGCGGCTCATGCCCTCGGGCAGGTCCTCTTGCTTCTTACGCTTCTTCTTAGCCATGCGGTCAAATCTACCGGACGCGCGCTACTCGCCCGCGAACGTTTCCAGCGCGAGCTGCGGCAGGTCCGTGGCCATGAGGTCCACCCCGCGGGCGCGGCACCACTGCATCTCGCGTGGCAGGTTGACGGTCCACACGTAGGACGGCTGGTCGGCCGCGCCGAGTGCCTCCGGCTCCGCCTGCGCCTGGCGCACGGATGGCCCCGGGCCCGTGGCCTGGCCGAAGTCCACCGGCAGCGGATCGGTGGGGTCCATCAGGGCAAAGGAGCGCAGCTCAGGCAGCAGCTCGCGGAAGCGCTCGATGGCCTCCGGGTTGAAGGAGATGAGGTGCACCTGCTCGCCGGTGTCCATGCTGTGCGCGCGCACGATCCGCGCGACCTCCTCGTCCAGCTCGGCGCCGAACGGGGACGGGTGCTTCGTCTCAATGAGCAGGTGCTTTCCCGGGTACTGGGCGAGGAGGTCGAGCAGCTCGCTGAGCAGCATGATCTGCTGCGGGTCCTCCGGAGTGCCGAAGTTGAGCTGGCGGATCTCCTCCAGCGTCAGCTCCGCGACCTCGCCGGTGGCGCGCTCGCCGTCGACGGTCATGGCGGTGCGGTCCACGGAGAGGTCGTGGATCACCACGGCCTGGCCGTCCTTCGTCATGTTCACGTCGCACTCGATGCCGTAGATGTCCAGCTTGAGCGCCTCCTCGAAGGCGCGGCGCGTGTTCTCCGGGTAGCAGCCGTTGAATCCGCGGTGCGCGACGATGCCGGGAATGTTGGAATCCATGGAGTCTCCTTAACTCGCAGGTGCCGGGGCGGGCACGCTCGTGGCGTCCGCGCGCGCGAACGTCTCCAGCGCCAGGTTGGGCAGGTCGGTGGCCAGGACGTCCACGTTGTGGTCACGGCACCACATCATCTGCCGCGGCGTGTTCACGGTCCACGTGTACGTCTTCAGCCCGCGCAGCCCGACCAGCTGCTGCCGCGCCTGCAGGTGCTGGATGGACGGGCCGACGCCGTACGGGCGCGACAGCATGGTGCCGCGCGGGTTCCACCGCTTCTCGCGCACGCGGAACAGGTAGTAGGTCTCCAGCTGCGGCGCCATGTGCGTGAAGTAGCGCACCGCCTTGTGGGAGAAGGAGATGATGTGGATGCGCTCGCTGTGCAGCAGCCCCGCGTAGGTGAGCACGCGCAGCGTCTGCTCGTCCACCTCGGGCCCGTAGAGGGTGGGGTGCTTCGTCTCGATGTAGAGGTGCTTGTCCGGGTAGTCCTGCATGAGCTCCAGCAGCTCCTCCAGCAGCATGATCTGCTGCGGGTCCTCGTCGGTGCCGCAGTTCAGCTCGCGCAGCTGCGCGTAGTCCATGCAGTCGACGCGCCCGCGCCCGTTCGTGGTGCGCGAAACGTTCGCGTCGTGGAAGACGACGAGCTTGCCGTCGCGCGAGAGGCGCACGTCGCACTCGATGCCGTGGATGGGGAGCTTCAGCGCTTCCTCAAACGCTCGCCTGGTCAGCTCGGGGTACATGCCGGAAAATCCGCGGTGCGCAACAATGTTCGTCTGCCTCACAGTGCCCAAACCTACAACGGGTTGCGCCCCCGCGCGACCGGAGAAACTTTGTCATAATGCTGGGCATGGGCACACCCAAGCTTATCGACGCCACCGCGCCCCTTTCCCGCCTCACCGCCGGTATCGACTCGGCGCGTCGGGCCGTGCGGCGCGCCCGCGGCCGGTACAGCTTCGACCGCCACGGCGTGCTGGCCGCCCCGCTCGCCGCCGTGGAAATCCTCGCGGACCTCTCCCCCATCGTCCGCCTGCAGGGCCTGCGCCGCCTGCCCAACAACTTCCGCTCCGGGGTGATCGGCGCGGAGATCGCCTCGTGGGGCGCGGTCGCGCCCTCGCTGCTGCCCCGCCGCTGGTGGACCACCGCCGCGAACGTGGCGATCTGCCAGGCCGTCGGGCACATGATCGGCTCGGGTGTGGGCAGCGTCGCGCGCGCCTGCGGGACGAGCGGGCCGCGGGGGCGTCACGCCAACCCGGCGCGCATCGTGATGAGCTCGATGACGATGGCGGCCTACGGGGCGTCGTTAAGCGTGCATGCCCGGCAGGAGCGCCTGGTGGAGAACCCGCGCCCGGTGCGGGCGGCTGACACGGTGGCCGGCCTGGCGGTGGGCACGCTGGGGTACGGCGCGACGCTGCTGCTTGGCGAGGCCCTGCAGACCTCCGTCGACCGCATCAACGCCGTCTTCGGCCGCCGTCTCCCGCCCGTGACCTCGTGGCCGCTGGCAATTCTCGCGGTGGGCGCGGGCGCCTACCTGTTCACGGATCGCCTGGTGGTGCGCAACTTCCTCTCCAACGTGTACAAGGAGGCGGAAGAGCTTAACCGGCAGTTCCTCCCGGGCGCCGCGCAGCCGCGCGAGCCGGAGCGCACGGGCTCGCCCGCGTCCGGCGAGGCGTGGCGCAGGATGGGCCGCCAGGGCCGCGCGGTGGTCGCGGGCGGGCCGCGCAAGCGCGACATCGGTCTGGTCCTGGGCGAATCCCCCGACAAGGTCAAGGAGCCGATCCGCATCTTCATCGCGCTTCGCGACGGCAACCGCAGCCGCTCCTACGAAGAGATGGCCGCCGCCGCCCTGCGCGAGATGGACCGCACCGACGCCTGGTCGCGCCGCCACATCGCGGTCCTCTCCGCCGCCGGCACCGGCTGGATCAATGATTTCCACACCTCCGGCTTCGAGTTCGTCGCGCGCGGCGACTGCGCCATCGTGGCCATGCAGTACTCCTACGTCCCGTCGCTCTACTCCTACATGGCGGACCGCGAATCCGCCGTCCAGTCCTCCCGCATCCTCATCAATGCGATCTCCGCGCGCATTTCGCTTCTCGACGCCCACCGCCAGCCCAAGCTCTACGTCGGCGGAGAGTCCCTCGGCGCCTACGGCGTCGCCGACGCCTTCCACGCACCCGAGGAGCTGCTCGCCCGCACCTCCGGCGGCGTGTTCACGGGGGCGCCGGCGTTCTGCGCCGCTCACGCGGCACTGACGCGCCGGCGCGAAGAGGGCAGCCCGCAGCGCCTCCCCGTCGTGGACGGCGGCCGCCACTTCCGCTTCATCTCCCACCCCGACCACCTCGACCACGACTATGCGGGCAACGAGTACGACGCCCCGTGGGAGTTCCCCCGCGCCGTCTTCGCCCAACACGCCTCGGACCCCATCGTGTGGTGGGATTGGAGCCTGCTGTGGCGGGCCCCCGACTGGCTCAAGGAGCCCGGCTCGCGCGGGGTCCCCGCCCCCGCCGCCCAGCACTTAGACGTACTGGACACGCTGCGCTGGTGGCCGTTTGTCACCTTCTGGCAGGTGGGTATCGACCAGATCAACTCCAAGGACTTCGCCGCCCCGCACGGGCACAACTACCACGCCGAGACCGTCGCGGCGTGGAACAAGGTGCTCGACGGCGGGCTCACCAACGCCGAGCTGGAGCGCATCAACCGGTGGATCGCGGCGGACGCGACGAAGCTGCGCGCTTAGATCCCGCAGGCGACGCCCGTGGAGTGGTGCGGGCAGTAGCCGTTGGGCACCTTGTGCAGGTACTGCTGGTGCTGTTCCTCCGCCAGGTAGTAGTCCACGTCCGCGCGGACCTCGGTGGTCATGTCCCCGTAGCCGGCCTCCTTGAGCTGGCGGCCGTACTCGTCGCACCACTGCCGGATCTGTTCCGCTTCCTCCTCCGTATCCGGGTAGAAGGCGGAGCGGTACTGGGTGCCGTGGTCATTGCCCTGGCGGTAGCCCTGCGTGGGGTCGTGCGCCTCGAGCGCGGTGCGCACCAGGTCCTTCAGGCTGATCGTTTCCGGGTCGTAGACCACCTCGACGGTCTCCGCGTGATTGGTCCTGCCGCCGCACACCTCGGCGTAGGTGGGGTTGGGGGTCTGCCCGCCGGCGTAGCCCGCGGAGGTGGACTCCACCCCGTCGAGCTCCCAGAACATCTTCTCCACGCCCCAGAAGCAGCCAATGGCGATGCGCAAGCGGCGCTGCTCCAGCTTCCACGGCCCGGTAATCGGGGTGCCCAGCACGGCGTGCGGCTGGGGGTTTGGCAGCAGCGGCTCCGCGCGGCCGGGCAGCGTCTGGTCGGCCGGAACGAGCTCAGGTGTCAGTGCAAAAAGGAATCCCATGTGTCTAATAACTAACAATTGGGCCCCGGAAATTCCACGGATATTTTCATTGCACGAAATGAGTTTTTGTCTACTATGGGGCACGTCATCACAAGCTGACGAAAGGATTTAGCACAATGGCTGTTTACGAGCTTCCGGAACTCCCGTACGCATACGACGCGCTGGAGCCCCACATCTCCAAGGAGATTATGGAGCTGCACCACGACAAGCACCACGCAACTTACGTCGCTGGCGCGAACGCTGCGCTCGAGGCCCTCGAGGCTGAGCGCAACGGCGAGGCAAACCCGGACAAGCTGCGCGCGCTGTCCAAGAACCTCGCGTTCAACCTGGGTGGCCACACCAACCACTCCATCTTCTGGAAGAACATGGCACCGAACGCTGGCGGCAACCCGACCGGCGCAATCGCCGAGGCCATCGACCGCGACTTCGGTTCTTTCGAGGCATTCCAGAAGCAGTTCGCTGGCGTCGCCACCGGCCTGCAGGGCTCCGGCTGGGCCGTCCTGGGCTACGACCACATCGCTGGCCGCCTGATCATCCAGCAGCTGACCGACCAGCAGGGCAACATCTCCGTTGACTTCACCCCGGTCCTCATGCTGGACATGTGGGAGCACGCGTTCTACCTGCAGTACAAGAACGTCAAGGCTGATTACGTCAAGGCTTGGTGGAACGTCGTCAACTGGGACGACGTCAACGAGCGCCTCGCCGCTGCGTCCAAGTAAGACGCCGCACCCCGCGCCGACCACGCACCCGCGTGGCCGGCGCGGTTTTTTATGGGCACGCCACAGGAAATCCGGCGAAACCGTTGCGGGAGCGCGCAAAAAGGTGGACCATAAGTCCTTATGAGGAAGGGCACGATTGAGTATCGCAGGGCGTCGATAGGCATGCTCCTCGTCGGCCTGGCGATCTTCTCCTCGCTCTACGCCACGCAGGCGCTGCTGCCCACGCTCACGCACGAGATGGGGATCGACCCGTCCACCGCCGCGCTCACCGTGTCCGCCGCGACGGGCGCGCTCGCGGTGTGCGTGGTGCCGGCGTCGATCCTGTCGGAAAAGTTCGGGCGCGGCCGCGTACTGGTCATCTCCGCGCTCGCCGCCACCGCGCTCGGGCTGACGTTGCCGCTGGCGCAGAGCATCGAGCAGCTCGTGGTGCTGCGCTCGCTGCAGGGAGCGCTGCTCGCGGGCACGCCCGCGGTGGCGATGGCGTGGCTGTCGGAGGAGCTGGACGAACGCGACCTCGCCGGCGCGATGGGGCTCTACATCGCGGGCACCTCGGTCGGCGGGCTGACCGGCCGCCTCATCCCGGCGTTCATGCTCGAGGTCACCGGCTGGCGCTGGGCGCTGGCCACGAGCGCCGCGGTGAGCCTCGCCCTAGCCGTCGCCACCGCCATCCTGCTGCCGGAGCAGCGCAACTTCCGCCCGAAGGCGTCGATCCGCCCGGGCGCCGAGGTCCGCGCCGTGACCGGCCACCTGCGCAACCCGCGCCTGGTCGGGCTGGTCGCCACCGCGTTCATCGCCATGGGCGTGTTCGTGTCCATGTACAACTTTTTCGGGTTCCGCGCCATCAATGATTTCGGGCTCGCGCCATCGCTGGCGGGCCTGACCTACGTGATGTACCTGTCCGGCACGTGGTCGAGCGCGAGGGCAGGCAGCTTTGTCTCCCACTTCGGCCGCGGCCGGGTCGTGCTCGCCGCCGCGGTGCTCATGCTCACCGGCGCGCTCATCGGGTCGAGCGGCAACCTCATCGTCACACTGGTGGGGCTGCTCCTCTTCACCGCCAGCTTCTTCGCCCTGCACTCCACGGCGTCGGGCTGGGTAGGGCTGATTGCGGAGAAGGACCGCGCGGAGGCGTCGAGCCTCTACGTGTTCTGCTACTACATGGGCTCGTCGCTGCTGGGGGCGGCGACGGGCCAGGCGTTTGAGGCGCTGCCGTGGGCGGGATTCGTGGCCGTGCTCGCGGCGATGCTGGGCGCGCTCATCGCCATCGCGGTCGCGCTCGCCGTGGCGGAGAAGCGCTCAGAGTAGCGGCAGGCCCGGCGCGCCCGCGTCGAGGAACTCGCGCACGGCGCGCGTGGCCCGGCAGTCGTCCTCGTTGTAGCGCAGCAGCGTCTCCCGCGCCGCCGCGCCGTCGACGCCGCCCTCCCGCGCGGCGCGGCGCAGCGCCACGGAGACCTCGCCGTCCACGTCGTCGTCCTCCCAGGTAAATCCCACCACCGGCCCGAGGACTTTGAGGCCCAGCCCGTCGGTGCCCACCAGGTGCGTGCGCACGTGCGCGAACACGTCCACCCACTCGTCGGAAGCGATGAAGGCCTGCACCTCGGCCAGCTCCACTGAGTCGAAGCGCTTGGCGGATGACTTCATCCAGTGGTTCTCGCCGCCCGCCGCGTAGCAGTAGGCCGCAAACGTCTTGCCCGCCGCGTGCGCCGCGTCGCGCACGCCCATCAGCCAGCGCCAGAACTGCGTGAAGTTGCGTTCCTCGGCCTCGCCGCCCACGTCGTCCCAAGTGGCAAACGCGCGGTACACCGCGCCGTCGTACGCGCCCCACAGGTAGGCGCCCTGGTCCAGGTACGCCTCCATGTCCACGTCGATCTCCACGTCGGCGCGCGGCACGCGGATCGGCCCCTGGCGCCGCAGCACCGGGATACCCTCGCGCCAGGAGCGGGCGATTACCGACGCCTCGCCGCAGGAGGCGTCGATAAGCTCCTGCACCGTGACGATCCCCTTGTCGCGCCACGCGTCGCCCCGGCCGCCGGAGAAGACGAGCGAGATGTCATCGAGCTCGCGCAGGCGCGGCTCGCAGAGCTGCCAGAACCGGCAGCCCGCGCACTGCTTGAGGCGCAGCGGCTCGTCCGGGATCGGTGCGCCGAGCGCGCGCAGCATCGGCGGCACGAACCGGGTGACCTCGCCGAGGTAGGCGCGCTCGCGGTCCTGGCCGATGCTCGCGCCGAGGCCGGTGGCGGACTCACCGAGCAGGAGTTCCGCCATGGCGAGGCGGTAGCCGTCGATGGTGTGGTGGCGCGGCTTGGCGCGCACCGCGAGCGGTTTGCCCAGCCCGAGCCGGCCGGTGGGCACCATCCGCGTGCTGGACTCCGGGTCCTTGCGCGCGACGCGGTGGTTGGACACGATGACGGGGAGGTAGCCGTCGTCGGTGCGCACGAGCACGTCGATCTCGTCCACCACGCGGATCCCCTCGAGTGTGCCGCAGAGGACCGCGCGCGTGATCAGGTGGGCGCCGCGGCGCATCGCCGCCCGCGTCTCCGCGTCGCGGCTGAGCAGCTCGGTAGGGGTCGTGGCCGACGGGAGGTCGACGCGGACGAAGGCTTTCCGGCGGCCGTCGCCAACCGCCCGCTTCGTGGGCAGCGCGGCGAAGACGAGTTCGCGGGCGGCCTCGAGCTGCGCTTGGCGGGACTCGCCGCTCGGGGTTGGACCGATCTCCGGGTGCGCCCAACGCTGGCGCAACCGGAACCTGCATCCCACGAGGTCCGCGGGGCGGACCTGAAACGGCTCATTCACAATATGGACCACATTACCTGGACGGCGGGTAAGATCGGGACAGCGAAAAACGACACGACCAAGGAGCACCACCCCAATGGGAGTTTTTGAAGCGATCCGCAAGGCCCGCGCGAGGACGAAGGCGGAGATCAAGGCCGCCGAGGCGCGCGCCCGCAAGATGGCCAAGGAGCAGGCGAAGGCCGATCAGAAGACGGCGAAGCTGCTGGACAAGGCAGAAAAGCGCCTGATCAAGGAGGAGAAGAAGGGCCTGAAGCGCAAGCGCAAGCACGAGAAGCAGCTGGCCGAGGCGCACCTGAAGCGCATCGAGCAGACCGGCTTTACGCAGAAGAAGGCGAAGCAGTGGGTCGGCGCGTCGCGCATCCTCGTGCCCATCCTGCTGCCGCTGGCGTACAAGGCGTACACCTCCTACCAGCAGAACCGCATGAACTCCCGCGCCGCCGATCTGGGCGTCAACCCGCAGGACCTCGCGCGCCACTCCGGCCGCGGCGCCGAGCTCAAGGCGCGTATTGACGCCCTGCGTACCTCCGTCGAGTCCGCCGACAACCTGCCGTCTGGCTTCTCCGGCGACGCGAAGGTGCGCCTCAACGAGCTGGCGCGCAACGTGCGCGACGCGGAGCACCTCAACCCGGAGCAGCGCCGCCTGGCGTACGGCACCGTGGAGGAGGAGCTGGACACACTCGGCGCGGAGATCGCCAAGAAGTCCCGCTAAGCCTCGGGGCTCTCGGAGCTCTTGGGGGTTACAGCACCCCCTGCTCGCGTGCCGACGCCACCGCCGACGTCCGCGAGCGCACCCCCAGCTTGTCGTAGATGTGCACCAGGTGCGACTTCACCGTTGCCTCCGACAGCATGAGCTGCTGGCCGATCTCCCGGTTCGAGGAGCCTTCGGCCACCAGCTGCAGCACCTCCAGCTCGCGCGGCGTAAGCGAGGACCGCGGTGCCCTGTCGCGCGTCTCCAGCTTGTCGCGCACGACCGGCGACAGTGAGGCGTCGCCGCGCGCGGTGGAGCGCACCGCGGCGAGCAGCTCCTCCGGCGGCGCGTCCTTGAGCAAGTATCCCACCGCGCCGGCCTCAATCGCGCCCAGGATGTCCGCGTCCGTGTCGTAGTTGGTCACCACCAGCACCTTCGGCGGCGTCACCATGCTGGAGCGGATCTCTGCCGTCGCTTGCGCGCCCGTGGTCACCCGCGCGCCCTCGGACCCGGCGCCGAAGCGCAGGTCCATCAGGATCACGTCGATGCCGCCCGCCTGCGCGGTCGCGATTGCGGCCTCGGCGGTCGCCACCTCACCCACGACGCGGATGTCCTCCGCCGCCTCGAGCACGGAGCGCAGCCCGAGCCGCACAATTTCGTGGTCATCGGCCAGCAGCACCCGGATCATCGTTCACCTCGTCCTTATCTTCGTCGATGCGGTTGGCCGCATCATTCTTTTGATTGACATTACTCGGTACCGCGACCGAAAGCGCCGTAGGTCCGCCCGGCGCGGACTCCACCACCAGCTCCCCGCCCAGCTCCGCGGCGCGCGAGCGCATCGCGTCCAGCCCCAGGTGCCCCAGCCCCGCGGGCTGCTCCGCCTGCGCCTCCGTGTCGAACCCCTGCCCGTTATCCACCACGTCCAGGCGCACCTCCCCCGCACCGTACGTCAGCGTCACCCGCATCCGCGTCCCGCCCGAATGCTTCACCGCGTTCGCCATCGCCCCCTGCGCGATCCGCAGCAGCCCGGCCTCGGTGCGCATCGGCAGCTGCTGCGCCTCCCCGTCCGTGTCGATCTCAATGCGCATGTCGCTCGCCGTCTCCAGGTCGCCCGCGATGCGGGTGAGGGCATCGCTTAACGACGTCTCACTCAACGGAGCCGGCGCCAACGCCGCGATCATCGCCCGCGTCTCCGCCAAGTTGTTGGACGCCGCCCGGCGCGCCGTCTCCATCCGCTTCAGCGGCGCCTCCAGCTGCTCGGCCGGGACGTCCAGGCCCGCGAGGTCCCGCTCGGCGGCGTGGAGCAGCATCTGGATCGAGGATAAGTTCTGCGCCACCGTGTCGTGGATCTCGTGCGCGAGGCGCTCGCGCTCCTGCGCCACGCCGGCGGCGCGCTCGGTGGCGACCAGTTTGTCGCGGGTGGAAAGCAGCTCGTCGATAAGCGCCTCCCGCTCCTTGCTCACCCGTCCGATGGTGGTGAACGCGTAGTTGATGGCCACCACGACCGCGGCGGAAAGGACCGGGCCGAGGACGCCGCCGAGGGTGAGCCCGCCCGGGATCTGGATGAGGACGGAGATGATGAGACCGGCGGCGACGAGGAGGAGGCCGCGCCAGTTGTTGAAGACGCGGAGGAAGACGAAGAAGAGGATGAAGACCCAGTAGACCGCGACCGGCGAGATGGTCATATCCGCGACCCACACCGCGGTAAGCGCGAGGCACCACAGGCCGCGCATCCAGCGGCCCCATCGGTGCATCTCCACCATGCCGTAGAACAGGACGAAGGAGAAGGAGGAGACCAGGAGGATCTGTAGCAGCGCCAGGTTGAGCGGCATCCGGGCCAGCGCGCCGAGGGAGACGAGCACGAGGCACACGGCGAGCACCGTGATGCCGGTGTCGAGCGCCTTGTTGTCCGGCACGTCTGCGGTCGGCTGCGCCGCGCTGGCTAGTCTAGAGCTCATGCGTTTGACACTACCCACTGTGTGGATGACCCCCGTGCTCGTGGCAACCGGTCTCGCGCTCGCCGCGTGCGGCAGCGGTAGCGAGGGCGGAGCAAGCATCGCGGGTGGGGAGCCAACGGAAGCGGCCGCGCCCGACTCCGGGCTGCCCGTCGAGGCGCTGCCGGCGACGGACCGCAACGGGTGGGTCGACTGCCCCTACCTGGATACGGAGTGGGTGGCGCAGACCAACGGGCAGCGCGTCACGGGCGTGGGCATCGACGAACGCTTCGACACGCCCGCCTGCCAGTTCTGGTCCTACCCGGAGGAGCCGCAGCTGACGGTGGTGGTGCGCCACATGGACAGCCCGGAGGCGGCGATGCAGGTGGTGGACTGGGCCACGCCGATCGCGTACACCTCGCCCGCGGACCAGCCGGTCGGGTGGAACGGCGGGCGACACGGCGGCGGCGAGGTCCCCGACCGGATCGGTGCCGCATACTCGGTGGCCAAGGGCTCTCACGCCGTCACCGTGTTTACCAACCAGGACGAGTCGGTGAAGGCACAACACGTGGCGGAGCAAGTCATCGCTACCCTGGGCCTGTGACCGAACACGTAACGCCCCCAGACCAGCCACTCGCAGAGATCATCGTCGCCGCAATCGTCTTCCGCGACGCGGAAGGGCGGGTGCTGTGCGTGCGCAAGCACTCCAGCCCTCGCTACCAGCTGCCGGGCGGCAAACTCGAGCCCGGCGAAAGCACCCTGGACGCCGCGCTGCGCGAGACGCGCGAGGAGATCGGCGTGGAGGTCGACCGCTCCCGCCTGAGCTACCTGGGCCGCTTCAGCGCGGAGGCGTCGAACGAACCGGGGCACACCGTCACCTCGACCGTGTACGTGCACCCCACTCCGCCCGCCGCGCCGGCGCCCGCGGCGGAGATCGCCGAGGCCGCCTGGATCGACCCGGAGGCGCCCGGCGACCGGCAGATCGCGCCCCTGCTCGCCTCGCGGATCTTCCCGGCGCTGCGCCCGCGCCGGCTGCGCGCCGTCACCGTCTTCGCCGGGGCCAACCCCGGCAAGCGCCCGGAATACCTCGAGCAGGGCCGCCTGCTCGGCGAGGCACTCGCCCGGCGCGGCGCTACCCTGGTCTACGGTGGGAGCAAGGTGGGCGTGATGGGAGCGGTGGCCGCGGGGGCGTCGGCAAGCGGCGGCTCCTCGCTCGGCGTGCTCACCACGCAGCTGGCCAACTACGAGCTCAAATTCGACGGGCTGGACCGGCTCGAGCTGGTCGGCTCGATGGCGGAGCGCAAGGCAATGATGAGCCAGCAGGGCGACGCGATCGTGGCGCTGCCCGGCGGGACGGGCACGCTGGACGAGCTGTTCCAGGAATGGACGAGCCAGCAGCTCGGGCTGCACTCCAAGCCAATCGGGCTGCTTGACAGCGAGTTCTGGCAGCCGCTGCTGGACATGGTGGACCACATGGTGCGCAACGGGTTCGTGCGGCAGACGGACCGCGACCACCTCGTCGTCGCGGACGACCCGGACGAGCTGCTGGACAGGCTGGAGCGGTGGGTGCCGCCGGTGCCGCGTTGGACGGACTAGACGGCGCTCGACGGCGCTAGACGGCGACGTCGTTGTACGGCATCATCGCCGAGATCCACGGGAACACGACCTCCATCAGCAGGAAGAACACCGCGACCAGGACGACGACGGTGATGAGGGCCTTGACCCACGTGTTGCCCGGCAGCTTGCGCCACAGGAATGCGTACATGCGCTACTTCACCTCCGACATCGCGCTCGGGAGGGTGTTGCCCTCCGGGTTCTTCGGCAGGACCTCGGTGCGCATCGCGTGGACCACCATGCGCTCCGCGTTGGAGAACTGCGGGTGGCAGGTGGTCAGCGTCATGATGCCCTCCATGCCGTCCACCACCTCCATGGACTTCGTCTCCGGCATCGGGTTGACCACGTCGATGTCGCCGGGCAGCGTGATGTGGCGTCCCTGCACCTTGCCGTAGTCGCCGGTGGCCACCCGCTCGTTCATCCCGCCCGGCAGGCAGTCCGCGGTCTCGGCGCGGCGCTCGTCCGGCTGCTGCGACATGGGGAGCACGCGGTAGGTCACCCACTGGGTCTGGGTTTCCACCACGATGGCGTCGCAAGCCTTGAGCCCGCCCAGGTCGTTGAAGGGCGCGCCCTTGCCCACGCGGTGGCCGGCGACGGCGAAGTTGCCGTTCTCGCCGGGCATCTGGGTGTCCGGGTAGCGGCCCGGCCCGACGAGCAGCTCCTGTTCCTGCACGCCCTCGATGATGGCGAACTCGTAGTCGGGGCCGAAGGCGGGGATGTACATGCGCGCGAAGGCGTCGCCAAGCGCCGGCGCTTTCGCTTCGCGCGGGTTGACCCAGCCTTCGCCCCACTGCAGCTCGAGCTTCTGCTGCGCCTCATGCTGCTTCTCGCCGGAGGCGATGTTGGTCCAGAACGACTCATAGAACGCGAACAGGAGGAGGAGGGCGCCTGCGGTGAGCAGGAGTTCTCCGATGACCTGTGAGGCACTGATGCGGTGAGGGGCTGCGGGCATGGCATAACATTAACTCACGACCGCTCGCGCGCGGCACTGCGAACGACGCTACGAAAGGGGCGCTTGCTCAGCATGCTGGAAATGTTGGTCTACCCGGTCTCTGCGGTGATTAAGCTGTGGCACTGGCTGCTTGCAGACGTCCTGGGCATGGGCCCCTCCGCCGCGTGGGTCGCCTCCGTGATTCTCCTCGTGGTCACGGTCCGCGCGCTCATCATGCCGTTTGCGCTGCAGCAATACCGCATCAGCCGCGTCGGCTTCCTGGTCAGGCCGCACCTCGCGCGCATCAAGGCGCAGTACGCCGACGCCACCTCGCCGGAGGCCATCGCCGCGGAGAAGCAGGCCATGAAGAAGGTCCAGGACGAGCACAACTACAACCCGCTCGCTGGCTGCATCCCGGCGCTCATCCAGTTCCCGGTGTTCATCGGCCTCTACCGCCTGCTGCGCTGGATGGCCGTGCCCACGGACGGCGACAACCACACCATCGGCATCCTCACCCCGCAGGACCTCGAGACGTTCCGGGCAGCTTCGCTTTTCGACGCCCCCCTCCCCGCCTACATGGCCATGCCCCCAGAACACCTCGCCGCTCTCGGCACCACGGAGGCGCAGGTGCGGGCCGTGGCCCTGCCCATGGTGATCGCCGCCGTCATTTTCACCTGCTCCAACCTTGCGATCTCGCAAATGCGCAACCGCTCCACGCTGGACTGGGAGAACGCAATGACGCGGAAGTCCTACGGCCTGCTGTGGTTGGCCATTCCGCTCGTCGCCCTGAGCCTCATCTCCGCCGGGCTCTCCGGTATCGTCCCGATCGCGGTGCTGCTGTACTGGGTCACGGGCAACCTGTGGACGATGACGCAGACGATCCTTTTCTGGGCCTGGACGGTCCGCCGCTACCCGGCGGAGGCGCTGCACCGCGAGTTCTGGGCGGAGACGAAGCAGAAGGCCGAGGAGCTGCGCGCCGCGCGCAAGGAGCGCACACGGTCGCGCCGCGCGAAGCGCCTGCGCGCGCTGCGCCACCCGGGAGAGGCGGGCGCGATCGCCCGCGAGCTGCGCGCCGAGAAGCGCGAGCGCAAGCAGGAAAAAGCGCGCGAGAAGCGGGAGCGCAAGGCACTCCAGAAGGCGCGCAACGAGGCGAGCCGCCAGCTCGCGCGGGACAAGAAGCGCCAGAAGCAGGATCAGATGGAGTAGTCCGCGGGCGGCGCGCCAAGCTGGCTTTCCGCCAGGTCGCGCGCCTTGCGCAGCGGTGCGACGTCGCGCAGCAGGCGCGCGCCCGACATCCCGCCGTCGAGGAAGATGAGCAGCTCGTCCGCCTGGTTCGAGGAGTCGTAGCCGTTCTTGTTGCTCAGCAGCTCCGTGAGGGTGTCGTGCATCCAGGTGCGGTGGTTCAGGCAGGTCTGCACGATCCGCTGCTCCGACTCGGTGTCGGGGCGCGGGTACTCCGTCGCCGCGTTGAGGAACGGGGAGCCGCGGAACTCGCGCTGCGGTTCCGCCTCGATGGCTATGTCAAAGAAGGCGAGGACCTTCTCGTCCGCGCTCGATGCTTTGACCGCGCGCTCCTCCCAGCGCTGCCGGTACTGCTCGTCCAAGCGCTCCAGGTAGGCGATGACCAGGTTGTCCTTGGAGCCGAGCAGGCTGTACAGGGACGCCTTCGCCACGTCGGCCTCCCGCAGGATCCGGTCGATGCCGATGACGCGGATGCCTTCCTCGGTAAAGAGTTTCGTGGCCGCGTCGAGGAGGCGCTGCCGCGGGCTCGGGCGGTTGCGGCGACGAGTCGTCGTCTTCTTTTTCGCCGTGCCACTGCTCACGTTGCGTCCTCACTTCCTCCGGTCATTGCATCTGGTCTCAATATAGACAAACCGGTACGTACATTCCAGTCGGCCGGGTATATCTTTCACCCCGCGCATGCGAAAGCCCCCGGCGGCGCCGCGGAAAGCCGCAGGCCGATCCGGGGGCGAATCGTGATCTCGCGCTACTTGCGCTTGTTGGTCACCGCGTTGATGATGCCAAGGAGGATCGCCGCGCCCAGCAGGCAGGTGAGGAAGCTGAAGAACCACCCGGCGCCGGCGACGTCAACGCCGAACAGGCCGAGGACCCAACCACCGATGAGGCCGCCGACGATGCCGACGACGATGTTCAGACCGATGCCCATCTGCGCGTCGCGGCCCTGCATCTTGGAGGCGATCCAGCCCGCGATGCCGCCGATGATGATCCAGGCGATGAAGCCCATAGACAGAGTCATAGTGAGAAAATTCCCTTCGTATTCGTGCGTACCTTCGTTCGCCCTCCCATTATGCCTGTCTTATATGAGGACCGCTAGACCTTACTCCTCCGGGCGGACCACCATCATCGGGCACGGAGCGGATTGCAGCAGCGCGCGCGAGGTGGAACCGAGCAGCATGCCCTTGAAGCCACCGCGGCCGTGCGAGCCCGTGACCAGGAGCTGAGCGCCTTCCGACGCCTCCGTCAGCGCTCGGACCGGACGGTCGCGGGTGATGAGGGTGCGCACCTCGACGTTGGGGAACTGCTCGCGCAGCGTGCCCAGGTACTCCTCGAGTTTGTCGGCCTTTTCCTTTTGCACGGCCGCCCAGCGGTCATCGTCCACGGCGAAACCGGCGCCCGGCGCCTGCACCTGCGTATCGATCCAGGTGTGCACCGCTACGAGCTCCGCCTTGCGAGCGTTCGCCTCCTCAAAGGCGTACTCGACGGCACGACGGGACACCTCAGAACCGTCGACGCCGACAACAACCGGGCCGTACTTGTTGGCGTCGGTGACGTTGTTGTCCTCGCGCACCACCACGACCGGGCAGGACGCGTGGGAGACAACAGCGCCGGAGACGGAGCCCAGGACCATGCCGGACAGGCCGCCCAGGCCGCGGGAACCCATGACCACCATCGTGGAGCTACGCGACATCTCCAGCAGCATGTCAATCGGGGAGCCCTCGGCGACGGCGTGACCGATCTTGATGTCCGGCGCCACCTCGAGGGCGATGTCGCGGGCCTCGTCGATCTTCTTCAGGGTTTCGCGCTGGAGATCGTCGAAAAGCTCTTGCGGCGGAACCATACCCTCCGCGTAGAGAAACTGGGGCATGGTGTAGCTGGAGGCCAGACGCAGCGGGATGCCTCGCTTCATGGCGGTGTTCGCCGCCCAGCGCACCGCAGTCTGCGATGCGGGGCTGCCATCCACGGCGACAACGACGATGTCTTCGCGGTCTTCCAGGTTTTCTCGTTCTTCGCGGCTCATAGCCTCCGCCCTTTCGATTGGGGAACTGGTTATATCCTCAGTGTAGCGCGGTGGCGGGGGTGCAGTCGCCGTTACTGCGGAATCTCAACCTTCTCGGCGGCGTCCGCGTTGGCGGGGAAGAAGACCTCGTACAGGAACCTGAACAGGTCAGCGATGCCCTTACCGATCCCCTCGGAAAAGAACTGCAAAATTGGGTCTAGCATTGCTCCAATGTCCATGCCGGATACGCTACTACATACTATGGCCCGCAAAAAGAGCACGCTCGCACCGCCGTTGCCCCCGCGCGACGGCCTCGGCGCTTCCCGCGTCCGCGTGCCGGAGACCGACGCGCCGCTCACCGCCTTCGAGTTCCTCGCGGAAGTCATCGCGAGCCAGCGCCACCGCCACCCCGAGGACACCCCCGACGCCGTGGCGCGCCGCTTCGCCGACGGCGAGGTCGTGCTGCGCAGCGGCCAGCCCATCGCCGCCGACCGGGTTCTCGCCCCCGGCACCGACGTCTTCTTCTACCGCCGCCCCGCCCCGGAGCGCGAGGTCCCGTACCGGATCACGACAGTGTTCGAGGACGACGACATCCTCGTCATCAACAAGCCGCCCTTCCTCGCCACGATGCCGCGCGCCGCCCACATCACCGAAACGGCCACGGTCCGCCTCCGCCGCGCGACCGGCAACGAGGAGCTCACCCCGGCGCACCGGCTCGACCTCATGACGTCCGGCCTCCTCCTCTTCACCAAACGCCGCGAGCTCCGCGGCCCCTACCAGGAGCTTTTCGCCCGCCGCGAGGTGCGCAAACAGTACACCGCCATCGCGCCGCACCGCCCAATCTCGCCCACCACGTGGCGCCACCGCATCCACAAAGTCACCGGCGACGTCGCCGCCAGGCTCGTCCCCGGCACGCCCAATGCCACCACGCACGTCACGCAGATTTCGCTTATCGACGCCCCCTTGTCCCCCTCCCTCGCCACCACCTATTCCACCCCAGAGCCGCTGGCCAGCTACCTCCTCGAGCCCGTCACCGGCAAGACCCACCAGCTGCGCATCCAGATGTGCGCCGCCGGTGCCCCAATCCTTGGCGACCCCATCTACCCCACCATTCGCCCCTTCGGCACCGAAGACTTCTCCCGACCGATGCTGCTCACGTCCGTCTACCTCGGCTTCACCGACCCGCTCTCCGGCCGGGAACGGGAGTTCCGAGCTGAGGCGTGGCTGCCGGGGGCAGGGTGGCGCCTATAAGCAAACCGCTCCCACGCCGCGCGCTGCTGCTTGCCTTGCGCGACGAGCTGCGCGAACAGCTCGTCCTCGGGCGCCTCGTCCGCGATCTGCGCGAGCCGCTGCACCATGCGGCGGAACTGGCGCCGGTACGACAGCGAGAGGACCTGGCGCGCGTACTCGGCGGCGAGCAGGTCGTTCGCCTGGAGGCCGAGGAGCGTGGCCATAAGCTCGGTGGTGTCGCGAGTAGTCATCCCGTCTTTCGCGCCCTTGGCGCTCAGCGTCGCGATGACCGTCGCCGAGTCCGTCGGGCGGTCCTCCGCGGCACGCTCCTGGATCGCCCTGAAGATCTTGGCGTAGTTAGGGCGGTAGAAATCTCCCGCCTCGACGATGTTGAGGGCTTCTTTGACAGTCAGGAGATCACCGCGCTGACCTGCCCACAAAAGCGCGGAGAGGAGGAGCGCCTCGCTGTCGTGCCGAGGGTTGTAGGGAGGAAAGTCCGGGTCGAGATCGGGGTGCCCCTCCGTCTCGACCTCGGTGTAGCGGCGCTGTTGATCTGCCATGCCACTCCTTTCAGCTAGTTGACTATTCGCACATACTAGCGGATGGAACGGAGTGGTGCGCGGCTACGGAATAAGCGCGGTAACTTTCGCCGGAAGCATCGGCGCGATCTGCGGCCACGCGGCACCGACTACCCCGCCGACGACGAGAAGCGCGAGAAGCGTGGGCCAGAGGATCATCGCCGGCATTGGGGAGCCGTCAGGGTAGAACAGTCCTGATTGCCACTCAGACTCGTCGTAAGAGAGGTTGCGCCCCTTGATGCACGCACGCAGGCCCGGCGCCAGGTAGGACCCCGCTCCGTTTACCTCGAGGTAGTCATCAATCCCCTCCGAGGAACCGGTGGTAGGGCGTTTTCCGCCCTTGTCCAGGTAGGCCTTCTCCTTAGCGATGATCCGGTCGAGCTCCTTCTGCGCCTGAGCCTTCGTCATAGTACGGGTGCGCACCTTCGTATAGCCAGTACCCAGGTCGCCGGAGTAGTTGAAGGTGCACTTGTCCCCCTTCACGATGACTTCGGAAGCCGCCGACTCGAGAGGTGCTGCAACCACTCCGGCAGCGGCGAGCGAGGCGGCGAGGGCGATGGACGTTGCGCGGATCTTCGGGGCACTCATTGTGGTCTCCTTGTGTTGTACTGCACTGCTGCTGCCAGACTGGGGGCGAACTGGGGGTTTGAGCACAGCATAATCAAGAACCGTTAACGCGGGGTGGTTTTCGAGGCTGTTGTGTTGATAGGGACCGAAAGTTGCCGGCGCACCCCTGGCAGGTGAGATCATATTCTGCGGTGGCGGGGTGGAGTGAGTGGTTGCCGGCTCGGGGTGGCCTTCGTCTGGCTCGGTGTTTCGGTGGGGTGTGGTGTCGGGTGTTTGACGAGAATGACGTGAGTTTCACCGTCGCTATGTGTGTTTGACGAAAAGGGGGTGACGAATTCACGCAGGCCCCTCGTCTCGCATCTTCGTCACGGAGACCTCGTCAAATAGCCGCCTAACTGACTGCACGCGGGGTTGGGCGGTGCGCCAGCACGCGTGAATCGGGGGGGCAGCAGCAACGCCGGGCGATCATGCAGAGAGGATAACCGCGAAGCCTTTGCCCGAATATTCAACCGGGTGGCACTCTGCGACGCCAGCGTAGGCACCACGGCGGTCCACGCTCCCCATTTACTCTGCGGTGGCAGAGTAAAGCCCCCGGCACGGCCACAGCTTGGTCTGCGATGGTTGTGAGACTTCGGCGCGGGCTGCGTTATATGGAGCTAGCTCCATTTGTACGGTGGCGCCGGTAAAAGCCGTGGTCGCATCCGTCTGGCAGCCGCAAATGGAGCTAGCGCCATGCGCGCTCGGCTCACCGGGAAAAGCCCAGGTCGCATGTGTCCGGTCGGTGTAGATGGAGCTAGCGCCATGTGCGCACGCCTCGTGGGTCGGCCGAGACGTCGCCATTGATGCCCGTCACAGACGGCAGCTGACAACGGCTACTCCCCGGTGGCAGGTTACGCGTCTCTGCGGGCCAGGCTCCCCCCCCCACCCTGCTACGCACACACGAAGAAGCGCCCCGGCCACAAAGGGCGGTGCGGATCAACACATGATCCCACCACCCCCGGGGCCGGGGCGCACACAATTATTCAATTATCTCTCATGTTTAGGGTCGGCGGTAACCTACTCTCCCACACCCTCCCGAGTGCAGTACCATCAGCGCGGGCGGGCTTAGCTTCCGGGTTCGGAATGGGACCGGGCGTTTCCCCGCCGCCATCAACCACCGACACACCCAA